>JBBEDG010000073.1:0-6928 GCA_040881405.1 Flavobacteriales bacterium
CCAGTGCGTCCCGGGTGATCTCCTTGTCCAGTTCCTGCCGGTGGCTGTTGTTGCTATCCACCCGCAACCCGGCCTGTTGTGCCTCGCCAGCACTTTTGGCCAGTAACAATTCCACAGCCTGTCTCCCATGTTCAATGCGGCCTGCGGCATTGATCCGTGGCCCAAGGCTGAAGACCAGGTCGGTGATGCATAGGCGCTTCTTCACGTTGGCCATGTCCAACATCACCTTGATGCCCGGGCGCGGTCGTTCGTTGATCCACTTCAACCCGTAGTGCGACAACACCCGATTCTCGCCATCCACCGGAACGATGTCGCACGCAGTGCTCACGGCCACCAGGTCGAGCAGGGGTTCCAGTTCTGCGAAGTCGATGTTGCTGCGCATGGCGAGCGCCTGCACTAGCTTGAAGCCGATCCCACAACCGCTCAGCTCTTTGAATGGGTAGGGACAATCATCGCGCTTGGGATCGAGCACCGCGACAGCAGCCGGCAGCACATCGCCTGGGCGGTGGTGATCGCAGATGATGAAGTCGATACCCTTGCTGCGCGCATGGTCCACCTTGTCGTTGGCCTTGATACCGCAATCCAGCGCAATGATGAGGCTCACCCCTTCGCGTGCCGCGTGATCGATGCCGGTGGTGGAAACCCCATATCCTTCAGCATAGCGATCGGGGATGTAGAACGTGATGTTCTCGGTGAAGCGTTGCAGAAAGGAGTAGACCAGCGCAACAGCGGTTGTTCCATCCACATCATAATCGCCATAGACCATGATCCGCTCATTATCGCCCAAGGCGCGTTGTATGCGGACCACAGCTTCCTCCATGCCAGCCATAAGGAAGGGGTCGTGCAGTTGGTCCAAGGCAGGCCTGAAGAATACCGAGGCCACGGCAGGATCACCGATACCACGCTGTATGAGGATCCGGGCAGCTGTGTGCGGGCACTTCTCGTGGGCCAAGGCATCCACGGCCTGCTCATCGGGCTGGAGCTTCAGGCGCCACTGCTTTTCAACGGGAAAGGACATGGATCGAAGGTAAGTTACCAGAAGGAGTTGCGCGACGAACCGGATCCCATTGGGTGTCCGCCCGACACATGCATCCGATATACATGCGGTGTTCCGTGCATTGTCCGCATATTGCAGGCCTTCTTCGACACGCTACACAACAGCCATGTACATCCGTTGCCTTGTTCCGACCGGCCTCCTCATCATCCTGCTAGCCTCAGGATGCGCTTCCATCATTGGCGGCACAGGCAAACAAAGCCTTACACTGAACACTGAACCCGGCGGTGCCGTGGTCTACCTGAACGGCAACGAAAAGGGCAGCACCCCCTTCACCTACAGCTATTCGCCGGATGACGGCAAGGAGGTGGTGTTCGAGTTGCGGCAACCGGGATACAAGAGCGCTACGGTAACGGTGCGTCCGGAGCGGAACAATGCCGTCCTATTCGCCGATGCCATGCTGTTCCATATCCCATACTTGGTGGATAAGAACGACCCCAGGATGTATGCCTTGCCAACAGGGGATATCACAGTGAATCTCTATAAGGAGACCCCGGAGGTCGCCATGCGCCAGATGCTCCCCATCACTGCGGTGACTACCGATCTGCCTACGCGTGCGGACCTGGGCAAACTACATGGCAAACCCGTGAAGCTGGACAAGGAAAGTCCGTTCCGCGACCTGGCGCAACCGGAGCTTCTGACGGGTGCGGTCTCCAGTGGTCTGCGAGATACTTGGATCGATGCCCGCGTTGTGCGCATGGGCACCACCAAGGGGGATGAAGCCTTGCAAAAAGCCAAAATGTACCTGCGCCCCAATGTGAAGTCCTTGAAGGCCGACCTCAGCGGCGAACGCCTAACCTGCTATGGACCGGTGGAGCTGGAAATGGACTGGAAGGTGATGAGCGCATTGGGCAAGGACAGCGTACTGGTGTCCATTCCACAGCGCACCACGTACTACGCCAATGGAGATCGGCCAGCCGATGTGGTGAATGCTGCCATCACCCACGCTGCTCGGCTCTTTGCCGAGGAAGAAGGACTGCAAGAGCGTCTTGGCGGGCACTACGGTACAAGCATCGCCTTGTCCAAGGGGGGTGAAGTGTTGCTCGCCGCCCCTCCTGCGATCGTCTTCAACAGCCGTCGGGAAATGATACCAGCCTTGGTGAAGGCCGTTGTTACCATCCAGACCGACAAAGGCCATGGAAGTGGATTCATTGTGAGCAGTGATGGATTCCTGATAACCAACGAACATGTGGTGGGCAACGAGTCCATCGTACGCGTGAAATTCGAGCAGGGCTTCACGCTCGATGCCCAAGTAGTGAAGGTGAACAAGGACTTCGACCTGGCACTGGTGAAGGTGCAGGCCACCGACCTGCCTGCGCTCACCATTGGCGATGATTCGATACTGATGCTCGGCGAAGAGCTTTTCGCCATTGGAACACCGCTGGATGCCACCTTGGGACAAAGCGTTTCGCGCGGTGTACTGAGTGGTCGCAGGGAGCTGGACGGACGCAATTACCTGCAGACCGATGTGAGCATCAACCCCGGCAACAGCGGCGGACCCTTCATCGATGAGGATGGAAAAGTGGTGGGCGTGGCCACCATGAAGATCAGTGGAAAAGGCTTGGAAGGACTGGGCTTCGGTGTGCCGATCTCGGTGGCGCTGGAAATGCTCAACATCAGGATGACCCGATGAGGACCCATTGCTTTTTCCTGTTGCTGTTCATGTGGACCAATGGCGCCATCGCCCAAGTGGGCGTTCGCGCCACGTTGTTCCACTTCGAACAACAGACCGGCCGCAGCGGATTGAACTGGTCGATCGGACTGGACCATGACCCCTCGGACCGCACCAGCATAGGGGTGGACTTCATCTCGCAGATGAACTTGTTCAGTGAAGCAGGCGACCGCACAGAGAGTACCGAATACGATGGCTACAATGTGTTCTATGGCGTGGCGCGCACCGTGAAAGGGCTCCAGTTCCGGTCCACCTATTTCATTTCGGCGTATGGCAACGCTGGTTTCTACATGGGTACCTATGTCGGGTTTCGGTCGATCGAGTTGACCGTGGCTCCAGAGGTATCCAGTTCCGGATTCGGGAGTCCCACGCCGAACTGGGCACGGACCACCACCACGAGCACCATGGTATTCCCGGTAGGTCTGCGCTGGGGACTTCGCAGCGAAATGGATACGTGGTACCAGGATGTCTACTTCGCAACCGGATTCCAGTTGGGTGCAGGCAACGCAACGCTACCTCCCTTCCTGTTGGCCAAGGACAAGCTCAAAGGCTTTTCGATACAGGCTGGCTATGCGATCGGCTTCGGCGGGTAGCAGCCTTAAAGCAGTGCCATCAAGTCTTGTTGGGTCGCAGAGCAGAAGACGCGCTGACCTAAGGCCATGAAGTAACAAAGCCCCGTACTTTCGTACGAGGCTCCGCTACCTGAGGGCTTTCCGGCCTTCGCAGGGCGCACGCTACGGCTTCACTACCGGTATCCGTTGATGTATGCGTTGGCAATGATCTCGCTTTCGCGGACAAGGCCGTGCACTATCTCTCGGATCACGTCGTTCAACTGTTGGTCCGTGTACCTCGCCAGGTCGTTGTACACGTGCGTTTTGCGCTTGCTGCTTTTTATGAAGGCTATTTTGTCCTTCTTCGTCATGGGGCCTTCTACGCCACTGCACGGCAAAAGGATCCACAGGAGCGATAAAATAGTTGGGATGCCTTGATGGCCGTGGCTTTCAAACACATCGGCGGGCTCCCTCCCGGAAGCCCGCCGATGTTCTTTCACCAAAACCCAGGCACCTGGCCCGCGGTGGTCCCCATCAAGGGAACCTCCCAGTATGGTCAAGCTATCGATCGCTTTTCAGCGAGACGTAGCTCGTACAATTCGCGTAGGGTGCTCAAGTAGCGCTGTACATCTCCTTTCAAGAGCAGGCGCTTCGCCCGGCGCTTGAGCATCGCGTGGAATTCGGTCGGGGTCATCATGGTCGTGGATGTGTTGGTTCGTTGCTGCGCCCCCTTTTCCAACGCCGTGCCAAACTTTGGGAAGCCTTGCGAAAGACGCTACCAGCCAGCCTTTGCATCATTCGCCGTTCCACCCTTCCCCGTTCGTTCGACTGGCCTATTTTTGAGGCCATGCATCGCGGATCCTATCTCGTGGGAATAGCCGGCGGCAGCGGATCGGGCAAGACGACCCTGGTGCGCTCCTTGCGCGACAACCTCCCAAAAGGATCGGTGTGCGTGGTGAGCCAGGACGATTACTACCACCCGCGCGAAGCACAGGCGATCGACGCCAACGGCAAAGTGAACTTCGACCTACCCACCGCCGTGGACCTGGACGGTTTGGCCAAGGACCTCAAGACCCTAATGGCGGGCAACCCGATCTTCAAAAAGGAGTACACCTTCAACCAGGATGGCAAGGAACCCACGCTGGTGGAGATGCATCCGGCTCCGGTGATCCTTGTTGAGGGCCTTTTCGTGCTACACCACGAACCGATCCGAGACCTGTTCGATCTACGGGTATTCATAGAAGCCAGCGAGCAGGCCCAGCTGGACCGGCGCCTGCTGCGCGATGCACGCGACCGCGGCTACGGGTCCGAAGAAGTGCTCTACCAATGGGAGCACCACGTGCTACCCGCCTACCGCAACTACCTCATGCCCTACCGCCACCTCTGCGACCTGCATGTGGTGAACGAAAGCAGCTTCGAGCGGGCCGTGAAAGTGTTGGGCAACCATCTGCGGCATACGGCCGGTGTGGTGGAATCCGTTCCTGTTCAGGGTATGTAGAGCTTGTGCTGGCGGATATAGGACAGCACCGACGGCAACACACGATCATCCACCTGGCGCCAATGACGTATGTCCTCGCGGATACTGGTGGCGGAAAGCTCCATCAACGGCGCATCGGCAATGAACGTCACATGGGGATGCTCCCTTAGTTCGGCTTGTTCCAAATTGCGTTGGAACCCGGAGCGTGGGTACACCAACAAGCGATGGTGGGCCAGGATATCAGCAGGGTCGAACCACGTATGGAACGTGGCCAGATTGTCACTGCCCATGATCAGATCGAAGCTGTGTTCGGGCCAACGCATGCGCATGGCCTGCAGGCTGTGTGCCGTGTAGTTCGGTTTGGGCAGGTCCAGCTCGAAACCGCTCGCGAAGAGTTTGGAATGACCAAGAACGGCCAGCCTCACCATGGCCAGCCTATGCTCATCGGGACTCAGGTCCACATGCTGCTTGAACGGATTCTGCGGTGTGACCACCAACCAGACCTGATCCAGATCGGCGGCGTGCAGCATGTGTTCCGCAATGGCCATGTGGGCCAGGTGCGGGGGATCGAAAGTGCCGAAGAGACAGCCGATGCGCATCAGTGCAGAAAACGTCTTACGAGCGACTCCGCCTCGCGGCAGGCGGCCTCCAGTTCGTCGTTGGTGATCACCGCGTCGAAGCGGTCCGCGAAGCTCATTTCGTGTACGGCTTTCTCGACCCGGGTGCGCAACGTCACTTCGTCCTCGGTACCCCGGCTGCGCAATCGTTGCTCCAGCACATCCACTGAAGGCGGGCTCACGAATACAGCCAAGGCCCGGGTCTGGTACACCTCCTTCAGGTCCAGCCCGCCGATCACATCGATGTCGAAGATGGCGTGGTGCCCATCGGCCCAGATGCGTTCCAGTTCATTGCGTAGGGTTCCGTAGAAACGACCGGGATACACCTCTTCCCATTCCACGAATTCTCCCGCAGCCACGCTGCCCTTGAAGTCGTCCACGCTCATGAAGAAGTAGTCCTTGCCATGTACCTCGTGGTCACGCGGAGGGCGGGTTGTGGCGCTTACGCTGAAGGCCAGACCGAATTCTTGTGTGAGCAGGTGGCGTACGATGGTGGTCTTGCCGGCCCCGGAAGGCGCTGAGAAGATGACGAGCTTGCCGCGTTGGTCCATTGTTCCTTACAGCACGTTCAACACCTGCTCCTTCACCTTCTCCAGTTCGTCCTTCATGATCACCACTACGCGCTGGATGGCTGCATCGTTGGCCTTGCTGCCTAGGGTGTTGATCTCGCGGCCCATCTCCTGGGCGATGAAGTTGAGCTTGCGCCCTTGCTGATCATCGCCGGCCATGGTCTCTTGGAAGTAGGTGCAGTGTGCCCGCAAGCGCACCTTCTCTTCGGTGATGTCCAGCTTTTCCAGGTAGTACACAAGTTCCTGCTCGAAGCGGTCCTGGTCCACGTTCACTTGCAGGTCGGCGAGCTTGGCACGAAGGCGGTCGCGGGTGCGATCGGTGCGGACCGCATCCAAGGCCTCGGCTTCGATCAGGAGTTGTTCGATGCGTTGCACACGACCAGCGAGTTCATCCAGAAGGCGTGCACCCTCGTTCAGCCGGAAACCATCGTAAGAAACAAGGGCCTGACGCACCAAGGCAAGCAATGCCTCCCACTCGGACTCCTCCAACACCTCGGTGCGGGTGGTCATCACATCGGGCATGCGCAGCACATGGGCCAACAGATCGGTATCAGCTTCGGGTGCCACTTCCTTGGCAATACTGCGCAGCTCGGTGTAGTAGGCTTGCACCAGATCCCGGTCGAAGGTGGTTCGGCGGGTATCGCTGCTTTGCTCATGGTGTACGATCACCTCGGCCTTTCCGCGCAGCACCAGTTCACCGGCCAGTTGGCGCAGCTCAGCTTCCTTCTCTCGGTATGCGGTCGGGAGTTTCACCAGCAGGTCCAGCTGCTTGCTGTTGAGGGAGCGCACCTCCACGGTGACCTTGCGGTCCTTCACCACACCCTCGGCACGGCCGAAGCCTGTCATTGATCGCAGCATACTTGTAGGAATGGTGGCAAATGTAGCGGCCGGGCGCAAAGGGCGTTTCCCTACCGTAACAACGCTGGGGGCTGCACCTGTACCGTCGACCCACTGGGTCGACATGCCGAAACGGAAGATCTGGAGAAAG
>JBBEDG010000074.1:0-6922 GCA_040881405.1 Flavobacteriales bacterium
GCTGGAAGGCAAGCGGATGATCATGTACGTCATCCCCAAGAAGAAAAAGTAAGGCGCGAAATTTCGCAGCCCCAACACGACGAAAGCAACGAAAGCGGAACACGACCAACACGAGAACAGGCCATGCCTAAGATGAAGACAAAGTCCGGAGCCAAGAAGCGATTCAAGCTGACCGGCACCGGCAAGATCAAACGCAAGCACGCGTTCAAAAGCCACATCCTGACTAAAAAGTCGACGAAGAGGAAGCGCAATCTCACGAAGATGACCTTGGTTCATCCGAGTGACGAGAAGAACATCCTCTCTCTTCTGAAGTAAGGAACCCGATCGCTCCGGGGAACAACAGGTAGCGTTAACCAGGTCGTGCAGCACAACAAGCTCCCTTGAACGGGACGCTCACGATCAAAAACCCAAAGGCACAATGCCACGCAGTCAGAACAAAGTAGCCAGTAAGGCACGCAGGAAAAAGGTCATCAAGATGGCCAAGGGCAGCTTCGGCGCCCGCAAGAACGTATTCACCGTTGCCAAGAACAGTGTGGAGAAGGGTCTCTCCCACGCGTACATCGGCCGCAAGCTCAAGAAGCGCGATTTCCGCGCGCTTTGGATCCAGCGCATCAACGCTGCGGCCCGCATCAACGGCCTCAGCTACAGCGTGCTGATGGACCGCTTGAAGAAAGGAGGCATCGACCTGGACCGCAAGGCCCTGGCCGAGATCGCCTTCAACGATGCCGCAGCTTTCACGGCCATCGTGGACAAGGTGAAATAGATCAACCAACCGCTTTCGTGTAAAGGGGAGATCCGCAAGGGTCTCCCCTTCGTGTTTCCATATGTTCGTCGATAGCGTTTCGGTGCGGGGGGAGGTGAATGTTGGTCGGACCCATATCACGTCCCTACGGGACTACCCATATCACGTCCCTACGGGACTACCCATATCACGTCCCTACGGGACTACCCATATCTCGTCCCGATGGGACTACCTATATCACGTCCCTACGGGACTACCCATATCTCGTCCCGATGGGACTACCCATATCACGTCCCGATGGGACTACCCATATCACATCCCTACGGGACAACCCATATCACGTCCCTACGGGACTACCCATATCTCGTCCCGATGGGATTACCCATATCTCGTCCCGATGGGATTACCCATATCTCGTCCCGATGGGACTACTACTACCCATATCACATCCCTACGGGACTACCCAACCTTGTCACTGCAGGATCGTCCATTCTCTGCATCGCTCCGCAACCTTGCTCGGGATACCTTTGGGGCGATGAGGGAATTGAGCGGAGTGTTGCTACTTGTGGCCTTGCCCTGTTGGGGACAACCGCCGCCCGGTTACTACAACAGTGCGGAAGGGCTTAGCGGGCCTGTCCTGCGCGAGGCCTTGAGCGATATCATCTCCCCCCACTCGGTACTGGCGAACAGTGTGATCTGGCAGGCCTTCGAGCTTACCGATACCAAGCCTAACGGCACTGTATGGGACATATATTCCGATGTGCCGGGCGGCACACCTCCGTACGTGTACCAGTTCGGGGTGGACCAATGCGGGAACTACGCTGGTGAAGGGGATTGTTTCAACCGCGAGCACACCTTTCCGCAGAGCTGGTACAACGATGCGGCGCCCATGAGCACCGATCTCTTCCACCTCTACCCTGCTGATGCCTGGGTGAACCAGCAACGTGGCAACCTGGCCATGGGTACCGTGGGAAATGCGAACTGGACCAGCCAGAACGGATCGAAGCGCGGCACGTGCAATTGGCCGGGATGCAGTGGCACGGTGTTCGAACCCATCGATGCGTACAAGGGCGATATCGCGCGCGGCTTCATGTACATGCTCACTCGTTACCTATCCCAACTCGACACATGGAATTCGCCGATGATGAACGGGAGTGACTTCCTGCCTTGGGCCGAAAGCATGCTGCTGGCTTGGCACGAGGAGGATCCGGTGAGCAGCAAAGAGATAGCACGCAACAACGTGGTGTACGGCCTGCAAGGCAACCGCAATCCGTACATCGATCGGCCGGAGTGGGTGGCCGCGATCTGGGGGCCTTTTGCCGCGGTGGAAGAACAGCCTGCTGCGAGCGCGCGGATGTGGGTGTACGATGCGACCTTGGTGGTGGAGTGGTCCACTGCGGTAAGCACCGCCGACATCACGGTGATGGATGCTGCGGGGCGTGTGCTGCTCACCGAGCGCATCGAAGGTCCACGCGATGAAGTTGCGCTGGATCTGGCTCCCGGTGCTTACGTGGTCCTCGTGGAGCAGGGTGAACAGCGGAGCACGCTGCGTTTCGTGCAGTGATCGCGCGACCTGCTATACGGCCATGGCATTGCCGGCCAGGTAGCCCGTTGTCCATGCTGCTTGGAAGTTGAAGCCACCGGTAACACCATCGATGTCCAGCACTTCGCCAGCGAAGTACAGGCCTGCACAGCGCCTGCTTTCCATGGTGGCCGGGTCCACTTCGGACAGATCGATACCGCCTGCGGTGACGAACTCCTCCTTGAAGGTGGTCTTGCCCTGCACGGCGTAGCGGTCGTTGGTGAGGATGTCGATCATGCGGTTGCGGTCGTGGTGGGGCAGTTCGCCCCAAGGGCGTTCAGCCGCGATGCCGGCCTTGTTCAGCAGAAAGGCCCACAACCGCTTGGGGAGTCCGAAGGGATCCGCGTTGATGGCCTGTTTACGGGCGATGTCGTCCACGTGGGTGATGAGCCGTTCGCGCACATCGTGCTCGCTGGTGCCACCCAGCCAATTCACTTGCGCCGTGAATGTGTAGCCAAGCGCATGGATGGCACGGGCGCCCCATGCGCTGAGCTTAAGCACAGCCGGCCCGCTCATGCCCCAATGTGTTATGAGCAGTGGGCCGGTGCTCTCCAGATCGGTACCGGCGATACGCACACGGGCGGGCGATGCTACTACACCCATCAATTCACGAATGGCTTCGCCAGGCATGTTGAAGGTGAACAGCGAGGGAAGCGGCGCAACAATGGTGTGGCCCAGGGCTGCGAGCCAGGCATAGCCTTCCGCCTTGGGGTGGCCACCGGTGGTAACGATAACGCGATCGGCTTGTAGCTCCGAAGCATCGGTGAGGGTGAGGTGAAAGCCCTTGGACGTGGACCGCAGCGCGCGGACGGAAGCACCCATGCGTACTTCCACGCCAGCTCGTTGTGCAGCGGAAGTAAGGCAGTCGATGATGGTGCGCGAATCATCGGTGGTGGGGAACATGCGTCCGTCCGCCTCGGTCTTCAACTCCACACCACGTTCCGCGAACCAATTGATGGTCTCCCGGCTGCCGAAGCGCTGGAAGGGTTTCTTCAGGAATCGCCCTCCCCGTGGATAGTGTTTGACGAGTTGGGCGGGTTGCAAGCAAGCATGGGTGGTGTTGCAACGCCCGCCACCGCTTATTCGGACCTTGGCCAACACCTTGTCGGTGCGTTCCAACAACAGCACCCGTGCATGGGGCGCTACCTCCGCGGCGCGTATGGCCGCGAAAAAGCCCGCAGCCCCCCCTCCTATCACCACCACGTTCATGGCGGCAAAGATGGGGGCTGCGGGCTTCGTCCTTAAGGCTTCTCTTAATTGGCCTTCAGCACACGGGCCACGCGGGGCGAAGCGCCTTCGGTGCGCAGCATGTAAACACCATTGGGAAGGTTGCTGATGTCCATACGTGCGGTGCCAGCGTTGATGCGATCGCTCATCACCTCACGGCCGCTCATGTCCAGCAAACGCACCAGCGCGGGAACTTCCAGCTCGAACTGGACCAGGCCATTCGTTGGGTTGGGATAGACCTCCAGCGAACCCAGTCCTGCAAGCTCCTGCATACCGACCGAAATGTTGGAGCAGGTGGTGCTTTGATCACAAACAAGTTCGGCGATGAATTGCGCGGCGTAACCGAAGCTGATCACGGGGTCGCTCTGCAGGTAGCCCACGTGCGCGGTGGAGTTGTAGGTCTTCAGGCAGTTGGCAAGGCCAAGGCTGTTCATACGCACATGGATATCGCGGCTGCCGGATGCAATGAGGCCAGTGGCGATGCCGATCACAGCAACTTCCTCAGTGCCGTAAGGAACGGTACCATCCCCATCCTCATGGATGCTCACCAGAGGCTTATCCCCGGGTTCGATCCACAGCGTGTCGCCAATGGCACCGCTGAAGCTGTATACACCGAGCACATCGCTGGAGTATCCGGGGGTTCCGCTGTTACCTTCCACACCACCGAGCGATGCGATCTCACCTTGCAGGATGGCCGGGACCTCCGACGCCTGATCCAGGTATGCTGCGTGGATGGCGCTGATGGCGCCTGCGGATACGCCGCCGACGATGATGCGGTCCGGATCGATGCGGTAGGGGTTACCGTCCTCGGCCACCGTCTTGCGCAGGAAGCGCACGCAGGCCTTCATATCATGCGCGCCACGAACCACTGCACGCGTGGTGGTGGCTTCGTTGGGCAGGAAGAAACCGACCCGGTAGTCGTTCGCGATGGCCACGTAGCCCAGCTTCGCATACTGCTGGCAGAGATCCGCCACTTGCGAGCGGTTGCCACCAACGAATGATCCGCCAAAGGCAACGATCACTACCGGACGCTCCGCCAAAGCATCCCCGGTCGGCTCGTACACGTCCATCAGCAGGTTCTGGGTACCTCCCGAGACGCCGGTGTTGCTACCGAACTGGACACCGGTGGTGACGGTGACGTTCGGGAAGAAGTCCACGGTAGTGTAGCGCCCCGAGCCACATTCTTGTGCTTGAAGTGAGAGAGAAGCCGCAAGCACCGCGGCAACAGAGTACAGGTATTTCATGTGCAGGTTTGGGTTAAGAGATCGTTATCGCTTATCGCTTCCGAAGGTATGCATGCAGAGTATTGGGAGCAAATGGGGGCCTAAATTGATGTGGGCGGTCCCTCAAGAACGGCCTGCGATGCCCGCCGATGCTGGTGTCGTGGAATTCGGCACGGCATTGGACAAGGAGTCGACCATCAACCGTAGAACCATGAAAAAGCAACTCCTGATACTGGCCATCGGAACCCTTGCAGGCACCGCCCAGGCACAATTCCAGGTGAACCCACAGTTGGGTGTGAACTACCAGCAGATCACCCGCCCAGCTGACAATACGGAGTACAAGGCCGCCATGGGCTGGATGCTCGGTGCCGACCTTCGGATCGGCGATCGACTCTTCTTCCAGCCGGGTGCTTTTGTTGGACGCAGTGCAACAGTGGTACAACAAGCGTTCAGCGATACGCTCCGAATAGAGGACGATCTGGTGCGCACGAACCTGAAGCTGAAGGCACTGGTGGGCTACCGCATCGTGGACACCTACCAGTTCGACCTGCGTTTCGCAATGGGTCCCACATACGATGTGCTCCTGAGCGTTGATGACCGTAATGACCGGGTGGGATACAACCGCGGGGATTTCCGCAACGGATCACTGAACATCGATGCGGCCTTGGGCCTGGACATGGGTCTGGTGACGCTTGAGCCCAGCGTCAGCTTCGGCCTTAGCAGGGTGTTCACGGAGAACCCGACCGTACAGGATATCGGTTCGCGCTATCTGACCTATGGCCTTACCCTTGGTATCAACTTGGGCAACGACGATCTGTAGGGATCGAAGGAACCACAGCTCAAAGCCCTCGCCCTCCGGCGGGGGCTTTGTCGTTCAGGTTGTTTCCGGTTTTGGCGCGGGGCTTCCACGCAGGGCATTCACCTTGTCCAAGTCGAACAGGTCGATGTTCAGGGCATCGTGCATGAAGGTCTTCATCAATTCTACACGGTCCCGACCACGGCGCTTGCCTTCCTCCGCGGCAAAGTAGATGAACAACCAGCCGGCCAAACTCAGGAGCATGAGGTACAGGCCCCATACTCCACCACCTTCGTTCCAATGCATGAAGGCGAGCGCCAGGCCGATGAACCCGCAGAGAGCACACGCGAGCAACACACCCTTGAGGAACTTCCAAACCCCGAAGGAGGGGCCGATGACCAACTGAAGGAAGCTTCCATCCGCTCCGTCCGGCTTCAGGATGATCTCCATTTGTGGGGTGGCCACATGGGCTTGGTGCGAGGGGAAGCGCAGGTACAACACCTCACCGCTACGCCTCAGTTTCAGGTCCGATGGATTGTTCCGGCGCATCTGGCTCCGCAGCTTGCTTTCCACTGCTGCCGGGGTTTCCCGCAGGTGTACGCTGTAATGGTATCGGAAACCCAAGGTGCCCATTGGAAAACAAGATAGGGAATTCCGTTCGGCCCCCCTCGCCCACTTCCAATACTCGAATTGAAGGCTGTGCTTAGCTGAAGTCCTATCGCATCCTAAGTGCTGAAGGATTCAGGCTTGCTCCTTTAGGAAGGCCACTTCCTGCCAACCGCCAGCGTTGTAGACCTCTTGGAAACCGTGTCGTGCAAGGAACTCGGCCACCTGCCCGCTTCGGTTGCCCGATGCACAGAACAGCAGGATCGGCGTGCTCATCCCGCGGAACTCTTCGATGCGCTGCGGAACATCATGCATAGGTATGTTGGTGGATCCAGCTACATGGCCACCGTGGAATTCCTCCGGCGTGCGGACGTCGATGAGTGTGGCCGAAGCACGGTTGATGAGTTCGTGGAGGTCCATGCGGTGTCGTCTTGTTGGACAAAGATGGGATATGCATCGCATCGGGACCGAGCGCGGGAACGGCCATCATGCAAGAAGCATGGGTCAATGGGCGATGCACGGAAACCCCTTGGTGGTGTGGACCGTAAGAAGGTCCATGCTCAACAGCCGTTTCCGCATTATCGCAGCTCTGGGTGCATGGAGCTTGGCCGTGGTGCTTTGCGCACAAAGCGATGATCGAGTCGCCTATGTACCTGCGCGCGCCGTGCCACATACCGCGGACAGCGAAGCCATGGGCTTCCGCTCCACCGCTGTACCGGGCGTGTTGGAGATGGCGCTGCCCACTG
>JBBEDG010000075.1:0-6922 GCA_040881405.1 Flavobacteriales bacterium
ACAAGATGCTGCCTCACCGCTACCCCTTCCTCTTGGTGGACAAGGTGATGAGCATGGACAAGACCAGCATCATCGGCGTGAAGAACGTAACACTGAACGAGCCGCACTTCACAGGCCACTTCCCCGGTAACCCGGTTATGCCAGGTGTTCTACAAGTGGAAGCCATGGCGCAGGTAGGCGGCATCTTCGCGCTGAGCCAGGTGCCCGATCCGGAGAATTACACCACTTACTTCCTGAAGACCGACGGCATCCGCTACCGCCGCAAGGTCGTGCCCGGCGATACGCTCGTGTTCCACCTCACGCTCATCACACCCATCCGCCGCGGTCTGGTGCACATGCAAGGCCATGGCTACGTGAACGGCCAGCTCGCCGTGGAAGCCGAGATGATGGCGCAGATCGTGAAGGATAAGGCAACCGCCACCACTGAAGCACAGACCACCGCCTGAGCCCCCATGAGCATCTCACCACTCGCCTATGTACACCCCGATGCACAGCTCGGGAAGGATGTGACCGTTGAACCCTTCGCCTCCGTCTTCGGCGATGTGGTGGTCGGCGACGGCACATGGATCGGCCCGAACGCTGTCCTGATGGACGGCGCTCGCATCGGCAGCAACTGCCGCATCTTCCCCGGTGCGGTCATCGCGGCCATTCCACAGGACCTGAAGTTCGCCGGCGAGAAAACAACCGCCGAAGTGGGCGACGGCACCACCATCCGCGAGTGCGTAACCATCAACCGTGGCACGGCCGACCGCCTGAAGACCGCCGTGGGCAGCAACAGCCTGCTGATGGCATACGTACACCTGGCGCATGATTGCGTGGTAGGCGACAACGTGGTCATCGCCAACAGCGTGAACCTCGCAGGCCACGTCACCATCGACGATTGGGCCATCCTGGAAGGCAACGTGGCTGTGCAGCAATTCATCCACATCGGTGCGCACAGCTTCATCGCAGGTGCTTCGTTGGTGCGCAAGAACGTACCGCCCTTCGTGAAGGCCGCACGCGAGCCTTTGAGCTATGTGGGAGTGAACGTGGTGGGCCTGCGTCGGCGCGGCTACAAGGACGACGCTATCGCCCGCATCGAGGACATCTACCGCGAGATCTTCGTGCGCAACAGCAACGTGGACCGAGCCGTGCAGAACGTGGAGCAGACCCTGAAGGCCAGCCCGGAACGCGGACAGATCCTGGATTTCATCCGGAACAGTCCGAAGGGGATCATGCGGGGGCTTACGGAGTAAGAAAGCATGTGCTCATGTGGTCATTTGCTCATGTGCTCATGGAATGCTCCTCCGATGGATCTCAGTGCAAGCCGAGCAGTCAGCACTTCGATCCCATTCATTCAAATGGAGCCAATATGGGCAGAGCCATGCAAGACATCAGATCTCGTCGTGAGTACATGAGCACCTGACCTGATGGACCTTCTCTTAACCGACATCGCCAAACACTTCGGGCGCGAAGTCGTCTTCAAGGGCGTTTCACTTGTGCTTGCCAGTGGCAGCCGCACGGCGATCCTGGGTCCGAACGGAAGTGGGAAGAGCACCTTGCTGCAAGTGATCGGCGGAGCGCTAGTGCCTACTGTAGGCAGCATCACACACCGTTTGAACGGGAAGGACATTGCACAGGAAGAGGTGTACCGGCATGTGAGCATCGCGGCGCCCTACCTCGGCCTGTACGAGGACCTCAGTCTGAAGCAGGCCGTGGAATTCCATGCGCGCTTCAAGCCATTTCGCAAGGGTATCGCACCAGCGGACGTGGCACGGATCGCCTACCTGGAACACGCTTTGGAGAAGCCCGTGCTCAACTTCAGCAGTGGCATGAAGCAACGCTTGAAGCTTGCGTTGGCCATCCTGAGCGACACCCCTCTCCTGCTACTCGACGAACCGGCCAGCAACCTGGATGCTGAAGCGATCGCTTGGTACCGCGCTTTGTTGAAAGAGCACCTGCAAGGCAGGACCCTTGTTGTGGCCAGCAACCGCCAAGCCGCAGAACACGACTTCTGCACTTCAGCCATTGAGATAAGCAGATCCAAGTGAGTGGGCGGGTGGTTCGTGGTTGAACGACCCTGATGCGGCATCGTTACTCACCTACCCCGGTGTTCACCGCTGCACGCGAACTCTCCAAGCACCTCCATTTGCTTCAGAGCATCTTTGGACGACGCTTGCCGGTTCTGTTCCGAGGACACGATATCTTTCGCGGCATGGCTATCCACCACCTACTCCTCATATCCTTCATTCTTTTCGCGCCCATGAGCTCATGGAGCCAGGACGAAGAGGAAGGTATCGAAGCGCTTCCGATCCAAGTGTGGCAATGCCTGGCAGGATGGACCACTGACGACACCATGCATTACGAATTGCTTATGCTCGACCGCAGCTACAAGGGCGAAACCATTACGGCAAAAAAGGAATCGAGCACTCGGATCCGTGTTTCCGTTGTGGATAGCAGCGAAGCTGGTTATGTGTTGAATTGGCAGTGGTTGATATCCGACCCGCAGGAAGTGCTAGGCTTGGGATTGACCGATACCAACCTCATTCGATCGTTCAAGGCTATGAGCATATTGGATATGACGGTGCGTACGGAACCCAATGGCAGCCTGATCTCAGTGGATGACGTTGATCGATCCATCACCGGCTTCATTGAGAATTTCGAGCGATTCACACAGAAATATGAGAATGAGCTGGATAGCGCCATGGTTTCCGAGATCCTCCGGACCACTGCCGGATTCCGGCAGAACAAAACAGCACTTGGCGCCGCCTTGATAGCGAACATCGAACTCTTCTTCAGCCCATATGGCTACGAGGTTTTGAGCGACTCCTTCTATGTATCCCCCTACGAGATCAGGAATGTGATAAACGGAGAATTGATCCCCGGGACCATCCGTGTGGAACTGAAGGACGTGAATGAATTCAACTACCACGTGGAGGCCATCTTCGATCCGAATAGTGAAGAGCTGATGGAACAGATGCGGGAGACCTTGAACAAGCAGCAGAAAGCCAACAGGGCCAAGCGCTACAGCATGAAGGATATCCGTGCATTTAGCTTGCAGGTGAAGCGCGAAGAGCACTTCGTGATGCAAACAGCCAGCGGCTGGCCCAAGAATATCCATTCGGTGGTAAGGAGCGGGGCTAGCGGGGAGCGTCGAGAGGTCGAACGAACAGTGACCGACAATGTGTACATCGGTAAACAGAAGAACGAGCTGTACTACGACGGGAGGATCACTTCGAACCCTTCGGACCCGTTGAATTACATCGAACGCGCCGATATCAGGCTCGAACGGGGCGACCTTGCTGGTGCTGAGGAAGATCTAACCATGGCGTACGAACTTGACCCTGCAGTAAGTACTTTAAGACGACGGGCTTGGGTACGTAGCGAACAGTTGAAGTACGAGGAGGCGCTGGAGGATGCCGATGCTGCACTGAAGGACGACAGCATGAATGTGTATTCGCTGAATTTGCGGACCCACGCACTATTCAGCCTGCACCGGTATTCCGAGGCGTTGGCAAGTGCAGAGCGGTCCATGCGTATTCTTCCGAACGCGGTGAACTCCATGAGGCAAGCAGGGAAAAGCTTGGTAGCCCTGTATAGATATCCAGAGGCGATCGAGGTATACACGGATTTCCTGGCACGTGACACCAGCGATTGGACCACCTATGGTCTTCGCGCGGATGCTTATGCATACCTCCGCACCGCAGAAGGCGATTCATTGGCAGAGCTCGATATCCAGCGCTCACTTTCCATAAAGCCCGATAACTATAGCGCAATGCTGACACTAGGGAACATGTACCTGGAACGGGGCAAATTCGAGCATGCTGTTGCCGTGTATGACACCATATTGGCCCATGGAACGGACATGACCGTCCTGCACAACCGCGGTTATGCAAAAGTGAAGATGGGAGCTTTGGATGATGGCATCAAGGACCTTGAGGATGCATTGGACCTTGAACCGGGTCATGCCTTTGGACCCAACAACCTGGGATGGGCGTACCACCTCCGCGGCGAGCATGCCAAAGCCCTGCAGTGGATAGATAAGGGGATCGCACGGCAGCCGACCAACTCCTTCGCTTTCTACAATAAGGGACGCGTATTGCTGGCCCGTGGTCAGGTGGACGAGGCTTGCGGAGCACTGCACGAGGCGGAACGACTCGGATTTTCCAAGGGTTATGGGGCGGCGGTCCAGGAGTTAATGGATAAGCATTGCTCGCCATAGCAAAGGCCCACGTTCAAGCGATCCGTTGATCTCCAGCAACCGCCAACCCGCGGAACACGACTTCTGCACTTCGGCCATCGAGATCAGTAGATATAAGTGAGTTGGCGAGTGGGTGGGTGGCGAGTTGGCCTGTCAGGACGGTACCCGCTACCCACAACTCGTCACTCACACACCCGCCACTTCAGCCCCCGTACGAAAAAGCCTATTTTCGCGGCGCTTTCACAGAACCAATCAGAACATGGCCACCACCGCGGACATCAGCGTCGGAACCTACATCCGCTTCAACAACGACATCTGTCAGATCATTGAATGGCAGCATCGTACTCCTGGAAATCTGCGCGCTTTCTACCAAGCCAAGATGCGGAACCTGCGCAATAGCAAACTGGCAGAGAACCGCTTCCGCAGTGGCGAACCGATCGATGTATTGCGGGTGGAAGTACACGAACTGCAGTACCTCTACCGCGAAGGCGATATGCTCGTGTGCATGGACCAGGAGAGCTTCGAGCAGAAGTACATACCCGTTGAGCTCTTCGGCGATGCCATGGGCTTCATGAAGGAAGAGATGATCGTGCAGGTGGGCTTCGAGAGTGATTCTCCCATTTTCGCAAAACCACCGAAAATGGTGGAGCTGGAAGTGACATACACCGAGCACGCTGTAAAGGGCGACACCAGCAACAAGGTGATGAAAGCCGCGACGCTTGAGACCGGTAAAGAGATCAGCGTACCCAGCTTCGTGGAGATCGGCACCTTGATCCGTGTGGACACCGAAAGCGGTGAGTACATGGACCGTGTGAAGAAGTAGACATTCCAAGGCACAATGCTTTTTCAAGCCCCGCTCCGAAACCGGAAGCGGGGCTTGTTCGTTCATGACAGCAAGCAGTTCACCAGCAACTTCGCCCGGCTACCTTTACGCCACCCATACGCCACCAGCGTGCAGCTTACCCCACCCCTTACCGCAGCCCGGATCGCCCAACTGCTGGGCGCACAAGTCCGGGGCAATACCGAACGGCTTGTTACCGGCATCAACGAGATCAACCGTGTGGAGGACGGCGACTTGATCTTCGTGGACCACCCCAAGTACTACGATAAGGCCCTGAACAGTGCCGCCACCACCATCATCATCGACAAAGAGGTGGAAGCCCCGGAGGGCAAGGCCATCATAATCAGCAGCGATCCCTGCCGCGATTACAACCTGCTTGTGGAGCGCTTCATGCCACGCAAGGGCTGGGAGCAGACCAACATCAGCATAGGCGCGGGATCGCAGGTACATCCCAGCGCATCGTTGGGTGCGCACGTCACGATCGGTAAGGACTGCATCATCCATGCTGGTGTGGTGATCTACGAACACACGACGATCGGCGATCGCGTTATCATCCACGGAAACACCGTGATCGGTGGCGATCCTTTCTATTACAAGAAACGTCCGACAGGCTACGACAAGATGCCGCCCGGTGGAAGCGTCACCATTGGCGATGACGTTGAGATCGGATCACTGAGCACAATAGATCGTGGAGTGAGCGCCGACACGCGCATCGGCAAGGGCACCAAGATCGACAACCACGTGCAGGTGGGCCACGACACCATCATCGGTGAGCGCTGCCTCATCGCCTCGCATGTTGGTATCAGCGGCGCGGTAGTGATCGAGGATGATGTTACCCTTTGGGGCCAGGTCGGTGTGCCCAGCAAGCTGCGCATCGGCAAAGGCGCCACGGTACTGGGCCAAAGTGGCCTCATCAGTTCCTTGGAGGGCGGTCGCACCTACTTCGGCAGTCCGGCCGGTGAGTGGAAGCAGAAGATGCGCGAGATCGCCCTGCTCGGCAAGCTGCCCGAGTTGTTCAAGAAGATGAAGGACCAGTAGCATCCCGATGGCACGCCTGGAACGGATCATAGAACGATTGGAGCTGAAGGAATTCCAGCTTCGTTCCTTGCTTGATGTCACCAAGGCCATCAACACCAACCTGGAGCGCAGCGAACTGCTGGCGCTCTACGAACACATCATACGCAACGAGTTGGGCATCACCCGTATGATGCTCTTCGAACGTGCCGAGCGTTGGGAACGCGTGCTGGCCTACGGCACCGATGACCGTAGCGATGCCATCGATGTGGAGCAGGTTTTCGGCACCTACAAGGACATCCAGGTCATTGGGTCCGATAATGCGGGAAGCCTTGGCGCCTTCGATGTGGCTGTACCGGTGTACCATCTGGACAAGCCGCTTGCCTTTCTGCTCATCGGCGACATCGATGAGGAGGAGCAGCGCATGAGCCCCACGGTGAAGCACCTCAACTTCATCCAGACCCTCACCAACCTGATCGTGGTGGCCATGGAGAACAAGCGCCTGGCCAAGCAGGAATTGCAACAAGAGCGGGACAAGCGCGAATTCGAGCTGGCGGCCGAGATGCAGAAGATGCTGGTACCCGCCGACCTGCCGAACAACGAGCGGATGTCCGCTGCGGGATGGTACAAACCCCACAGGCAGGTGGGCGGCGACTACTACGATCTGGTACCAAAAGGCGAAGGCCGTTTCATGATGGCCATGGCCGATGTAAGCGGCAAGGGCATGGCAGCAGCTCTGCTCATGAGCAACTTCCAAGCATCGTTGCGTGCGTTGGTGAAGTATCGCGACGACGACCTGCCGGGTATGATACGTGAGTTGAACGACAAGGTATTCTCCAGCGCGCGCGGCGAACGCTTCATCACACTCTTCTTGGCGGACATCGACC
>JBBEDG010000076.1:0-6899 GCA_040881405.1 Flavobacteriales bacterium
ACACGCTCGCGGCCCCAGTGGTTGCCCGCGAAAGGCATGAACTCGATGAAACGCACATGCACCGGATGTTCCCGTGTCAGTTCCACGAAGCGCAGCAGTTCATCGTCGTTGATGCCGCGCATTACCACCATGTTCACCTTCACACGCAGGCCCTTATGCAGCGCGAGCAGGATGTTGGCATGTACGGTATCGAAGCCATCCCGCCGGGCGATCTTCCGGAAGCGTTCCGCATCGAAGGTGTCCAGGCTGATATTCACGCTTTTCAGACCGGCATCGATCAGACCGTCAAGGTGCTTATGCAAGGACATCGAATTCGTGGTGAGGCCGAGCGATATGCCAACTGCGCCATGTCGCGGACGATGTCCACTGCATCGGGACGCACGAGCGGTTCGCCGCCGGTGAGACGGATCTTGGTGATCCCATACCGCTCCACGAAGAGCCGCGCGATGGTGGCGATCTCCTCCCGGGTCATCAGCTCCTCCCGCCTCAGGAAGTGTTGGTCCTCCGGCATGCAGTAGGTGCAGCGCAGGTCGCACTTGTCCACGATGCTGATGCGCAGGCTGCGGTGGATGCGGCTATGGCGGTCAGTGAGTTCCACGTTCCAAAGCTACCCCAGCGCCAATGGGCACGTGAGCGACCTTTGCCGCATGCTCCGCATCGTGCAAGCCGACACACCCGAACTGCTCACCCTAGCAACCGATCTACTGCGCGACTTCCCGCCGCACCAACGCCGTCGATACGCCGCGCACCTCCATATCGTGGACCGCTACTTCGATGATGCCACTTACGCCCGCGAGCTGGCCAACCTCCCTGCGCATTACGGCGCGCCACAGGGTTGTGTGTTACTGGCGATGGAAGGGGAGGAGGCTATGGGTGCAGTTTGTCTTCGTAAGCTGGACGACGAAGCCTGCGAAATGAAGCGCCTCTTCGTTCCGGAGCAATACCGAGGCAAGGGCATCGCCAAAGCCCTGGTGAACGCACTGTTCGATGCGGCCCTCTTACGCAATTACCGCGTTATGCGCTTGGACACCGGCTCCTTCATGACCGAGGCTTTGGCGCTCTACGGCAGCTTCGGTTTCGAGCGCATTCCGCCTTACTATCCGGTGGACGAAACGCTCGCCAGCGAATTCGTTTTCATGGAGAAGAAGCTGGTCAAGTAGGAACGATCAAGACATCAGGTACGCAGCTACCTTTCAGGTTCGATCATGAGCACATGAGCATATGGTCGCATGAGCATATGACCGAGCCTGCCCGCTGCCCCTGGTGCCTGAAGGACGACACCTACAAGCACTACCATGACACCGTCTGGGGTGTGCCCGAACACGACGACCGCGCTCTTTTCGCGAAACTTGTGCTGGACGGCGCGCAGGCGGGCCTCAGTTGGTACACCATCCTCATCCGCACGGAGAGCTACGCGAAGGCCTTCGACAATTGGGATGCCGAGAAGATCGCGCGCTACGGACCCAAGGATGTGGAGCGATTGATGAACGATCCGGGCATCATTCGCAACCGTTCCAAGGTCGCCAGTGCGATCAAGAATGCCCAAGCCTACTTGCGGATCATGGAAACTGGTGCCGGTTCCTTCGATCATTTCCTATGGAAGCATGTAGGCCACCAGCCGATCGTGAACCACTGGACCGAAATGCGTCAGGTGCCCACAAGCACGCCCGAAAGCGATGCCATGAGCAAGGACCTCAAGAAGGCCGGATTCAGCTTCGTGGGCAGCACCATCGTGTACGCCTTCATGCAAGCGGTTGGTATGGTGGATGATCACTTGGTGACGTGTTGGCGTCGGACGACGTAGGGGTCGGTCATGGCCGATGTGAACGATTGCGCCGCGTACCTTTCCACCATGCCCGCCCCCGTCACCGCCACACAGGTCATCCGCCACGACGAAGGCTCTGTGCACCCGGCCGATGACATCCTCGTAACCGAGGAGCCGCTGGAGATCCGCCTGGGCCATGGGCCTTTGGAAGACCGCAAGGAGTTCCGCCTGAGCGTGACCATGCGCACACCTGGCAACGATGAGGAATTGGCGCTGGGCTTTCTTTTCACCGAGGGCATCATCGCCGAGTCTTCGCAACTGATACGCGTGGTGCAATGCGAGAACGTGAAGCCCGAGGAACGCGGCAACGTGGTGCGCGCCGAGTTGCGACCCGACGTGGAGCTGGACCCCGCGAAATGGCAGCGCAACTTCTACACGACGAGCAGTTGCGGGGTCTGCGGAAAGAGCAGCATCGAAGCAGTCCACGTGCAGTGTCACCGAAGCATTACGCCATGGGGTGTCGTAAACCCTGAAGTGATCACCTCCTTGCCGGATCGCATGCGTGAAGCTCAGACCGTGTTCAAGCATACGGGTGGCATCCACGCAGCCGCACTTTTCGACCGCCACGGGAAGCTCCTTCTTCTGCGCGAGGACATCGGCCGCCACAATGCGGTGGACAAGCTGATCGGCGCGGTGCTTCTTGGACAATTGTCAACCGACAGCAGTCAACTCCTCGTGAGCGGCCGCGCCGGTTTCGAGTTGGTGCAGAAATGTGTAATGGCAGGCATACCGCTGATGGCGGCCGTGGGAGCTCCCTCATCCATCGCTGTTCAATTGGCGTGCGACAGTGGCCTCACCCTGATAGGATTCCTGCGCGGTGAACGCTTCAATGTTTACGCTCCGGCGGATAGATCGTAGCATTGCAGTATGGATAAGCGTACCGAGCAACGGATCAAGGTGCTGACCAAGGAGCAGATCGTCCTGGTTCCGTACGACGCGGAATGGCCTGCCCGCTATAGCGCAGTGGAAACAGAGATCAAGTCGATCTTGCCGCGCATGTTGATGCAGCGTATCGCACACATCGGCAGTACTGCCGTTCCCGGCCTCAGCGCAAAACCGATCATCGATGTGCAGGTGGAGGTGAGCGACCTGGAGGCTGTAAAGCGTGATGTGGTCCCCAGGTTGGAGGAACTCGGCTACGAGTTCATCTGGCGGCCCACCATGGGCGACGATGCACCGTTCTACGCATGGTTCATCAAGCGCGACGATCACGGTGAGCGCAACGTACACGTCCACATGGTGGAGAGCGGCCAGGCCAGCGTGGACCGCATCATCTTCCGCGATTACCTGCGCGAGCACCCCGAAGATGTGATCCGTTACGAAGCACACAAGCAAGAGTTGGCCAAGCGCTTCCCCAAGGACCGCGAGGCCTACACCAAGCATAAGACCGAATATGTGAATGAAGTGCTGGCCAAGGCGCGAAAGGAGAAAATGAAACGGTGATCTGCACTACCAGATCCATGAATCACATCCACATCCCTCTTCTTGCTCTTCTGGTCGCATGTGGACCAACACCGCAAGAAGAAGCTGGTATTCCGCAAGCGTTCCAGGACAAGACAATACTGAAGGACATCAAAGGCAGCGCACTGCGGTCCGAATATGGGAGCGACTTGGTGGAAGAGCTCTTTGCCGAAGCGGTGCAAAGGGACACTGCATTGGCCCGGTTGGTCCTGGATCTTGATAGCGAGCCGCGGCTGCATGCGGAAGGCACCGAGGCATTCCATTTGTTCAATGAGCACATTGCCGGATATCATGGAGATGCTCAGCAGCACTACAACAGCATCCAGGATACAGTACTTCGCGTTGCTGCAACTCGAGCGGACTCCACGGCTCAGGCGCGCTTTCAACAACTCGTTGCCGGTCATCGAAGGACCTTGTCCAAGTATGATAGTCTTGCGATCCGGAACCAGGACCTTCTGAGCTTGTTGAAACTTCGACTCTCATTGAATGTGCTGGAGGCCTATCGGGACAAGAACCTACCGGACAAGGCACTACTTGATCGTGAGCTCGATCGTGTGCGAAAGCTGGAGCAACGAATGAACCAGGAATTGGGGCTGTGATGCCACTGTTTCAAAGGGGAAGAACGTAGCTTCGAGCCATGCGAACGCTACTCATATTTGCACTATCCTGTTCGGCCTTTGCTGCACAGGCCCAACGCACCTTCGATGTCACCATCGCGGACAGTACCTACCACATGAAGCAGTACTGGTTCGTGTTGTATAGCGCTGGTGATGGTCCTGCATTGGACAGCCTGACCTCTGCGAAGTTGCAGGAAGAGCACCTTGCGCACCAGGACCTGCAAGGCAAGCGCGGGCTCATCGCATTGGCCGGTCCGTACGGGAAGAACGATGCAGGATGGCGGGGCCTGTTGCTTTACGATTGCGACACGCAGGAGGAGGTGGAAGGCTGGTTGCTGCAGGATCCTTTTGTCAAGGCCGGTCGCCTGAAGTATACGATCGCGCCGTGGTGGGGTGCGGTGGGCACGAAGTTGCCGTAATGCGCTACGAGATCGCGTTGATCGTGATCCGCTTTCCGTTGAAGACTACCACATCACCCACCTTCTTGTCCTTCAGTGCCTGCCCGATCGGCGAGGCCAGCGATATCGCGTAGCACGTTTCGCCACCGACCTCTACCGCACCCAAGCCGATGGCGATGAAGTAACTACCATGATCCGTGGTGACCAAGCTGCCGAAAGCCACACGGTCGTACACCCGATCCAAGAGCACGCGCTCCAATTCCTGTTGCATCACTTGCACTTTGGCCAACTGTGCCTCCAGCTGATCCAACTCCTGTTGCACCATGGCGCGGCACACCTCGTGCTTGTCGCCTGCGCTGCTCTTGGTATCGCTGTTGCGCGCCTCCAGGGTGGCGGCCAGCTCTGTCTGCAGATCGTGGGCTTTGGTGGCGAGCAAGCCGTTCAAGTGTGCGATCAAAGCGGGCTTGTGCATGATGCGAAGGTCGGGTGTTGGGGGGCGATGTAGTATTGGGCCCAGTGAAGCTTGTCGGTCCTAGTTTCGCATCTTCCACCATGCGCCCCATCCTCGCCATCCTCGCCGCCACCGTGTGGATCTCCGTCAACGAGTTCCTGCGCAACCAACTCGTGCTCATCGACCACTGGACCGGCCACTATGCCGCCATGGGCCTCACCTTTCCCGGCGAGCCTGTGAATGGAGCCGTGTGGGGTCTGTGGTCCCTGGCATTCGCGGTGGCCATCTTCGTCATGGCCCGTCGCTTCAACCTGCTGGAGACCGCTGCGCTGGCGTGGTCCGTAGGCTTCGTGCTCATGTGGCTGGTGGTGGGTAACATGGCGGTGCTGCCCTTCAGCGTGCTGCCGTACGCCATTCCTTGGAGCATGGTGGAAGCATTCGGCGCGGTGTGGTTGGTGAAGAAGCTGGGCTGAGCGCTCATCAGGGTTGCCACGGCCCACCACGCGTCACGTTCACGAACGCACTTCCATTGAAACGGAACAGCCCACCACTGAAACCGAACCATAGCGTTCCGTGCCGGTCCTCTACGAACGCTTGGATGCCGAAGTACTTGGTAAGGTCCGGCCGATCGGTCTGGTCGAACAGCGTGAATGTTGAGCCGCTCGCCCCGAGCGAAGTCGAGTGATCATAGCGGTAGGCACCCACGCGCACCGCACCGATCCAGATGTGCCCTGCGCGATCCACGTACAGGTTGTACACATCGTTCGCGGTAAGCCCTTTCACTTCGGGGAATTGCGTGAACGTCTTTCCACCTGGCCTGAGTGAAGCCGAAGGATCGTAACGGGCCACACCACCTTCGTTGATCGGGGGAAAGTCGGAGGTGATGGAGCCGAACCAGATGTTCCCGCTCGCATCCTCGACGATGCTCGCAACGTTGTTGCTGCAAAGCCCATCCTTCTTGGTGTAGTGGGTGAATGTCCTGCCGCCTGTCCTAGGCGTAGCCGAAGGGTCGTACTTGCATGCACCATGGCCATCCCGCGCAAACCAGATGTTCCCCTTGCTATCCTCGAACATGTCCCAGATCTTGCCCGGCGTCATCTTGTAGGACGGTGCATCGATCTTCGGGATCGGAAGTTCGAATGCTTCGAAACGCTCCCCGCTTGTCCTGCGCGCAGTCGAAGGATCCAAGCGGAACACACCATTGCTTGTGCCGGCCCACACAGCGCCGTTACGGTCCACCAACAGCTTGCAGCCTGCACCGGTCAAGCCTTCCGCAGGACCGAAGTTGGTAAAGGTCTTTCCACCTGGCTTGAGCGCGGCCGAAGGGTCATACCGTGAAGCGCCCGTCTGCGTGCCGAACCAGAGTCGGCCCCTGCTGTCCTCCACGATGTCCGTGACCACATCGCCGATCAGGCCATCTTCAATGGACAAGTAGCGCAGTGCGGTGCCATCGTAATACGCGGCGCCTTGTCCAAGCGTGCCGAACCACAGGTTGCCCTTGCTGTCCTCCAAGGCCGCCACGATGTAGTCGGAGATCTGCGCGGTGTCCGCGAGCGCTTGATCAACTTGTGATGCTGCAACGGCCGTATCACCCTCTGTAGTAGCCGGGACCTGTGCGTTGCAGGAGGCCATACACAGTAAGCAGGTGATCAGGGGCGTCGCAAGGATCAATGACCGGTGGTGCATCTGGACTGGAATGTTCGAACAAGGTAGCGGTGCTGTTCATCCCAATGATTGAGCAAGGCACAAGGAATGTTAAGGAATGGCAGGCTGAACGGGCCTGCCCTGTGTGAGCAACCCGCTGCTTGCTCGGCACGTCATACCCTGCTATCTCTTTTGTCCATGGCACGCTCCCGCAAACGCACGCCCTATTTCGGCATCTGCATCGCAAGCACGGCGAACCCATACAAGCGTGCGGCCAACCGGAACTTCCGCCGTCGCGAACGCGCCGATGTCCTCGCCGGCCGGGAACCGCATGTCTCCATGAAGGTCACCGACGATCCACGCTTGATGGCCTATGATGACAAACGCTACCGGAAGGGAATGTCGGTGAGGGAGATGCGGAAGTGAGGTGGACGCGCCGATCACTTGCGGGTCATCGATATATGATCGTCGGCCCAGAGGCATGCTAGTAAAGAAGGCACACG
>JBBEDG010000077.1:0-6853 GCA_040881405.1 Flavobacteriales bacterium
GCGGTCTACCGACTCACCTTCACCTTGGTGGAACAAGGCAATGGCGACTACGTGCAGCAGGAATTCACTCCGAACGGACGGGTGTTCCGCTGGGTGGCCCCCGATACGGTGAATGGAACCATGGTACGGCGCGGCGATCACGCTCCTGTAAGGGTCCTTATAGCACCCCGCAGCCAACAGCTCATCACCCTCGGGGTGGACCACCGATTCGGGCCGCGCACTAAGGGCGGTTTGGAGGTCGCCTTCAGCAACAACAACCGCAACACCTTCAGCCAGGTCGACAACGATGACAACCAGGGACTGGGGTTCCTTGCGCGCATGGAACACGGCATACCCATCAGTGCAAAGGATACCTCGCTCCAGTTCGTGGTGGGTGGCGATGTGGAGACCACCTCGCGCGATTTCCGCTTTGTGGAACGCTATCGCGCCGTGGAGTTCGAGCGGAACTGGAATGCCCAAGGCCTCCTTTTGGACGGTGACCAGGTGCTGGCCGGAGGTTACTTCGGATTGCGCGGCAGTAAGCTCGGGCAGATCATGTATGGTTTGAGCAGTTTCCAGACCCGCGATCGGTACAGCGGCTGGAAACAGGACATCCAAAGCAACGCGCGGTTCGGGCGTACCGAGGTAGTGGGCACCGGAGCTTGGCTTAACACAACAGCACCGCGCGAAAGCGACTTTCTTCGCCACAAGGCCGCCGTTACGCACCGTTTGAAGCGCATTTCAGTGGGCTACCGTGACGAACACGAACGGAATCTCTTCCGCTCCGATACGGTGCCCGGTCTTCAGCAGGGCAGCTACCAGTTCTACGACTGGGAGTTGTTCGTACAAAGCCCGGATACGCAAGCAACAAAGTGGCGCGCGAGTGGAGGTCAACGCTACGAACAGGCGGTGAACGCGGGCGAACTGGTGCGCAGCACTGTGGCCACAGCGTACAACGTAGGGCTGGACCTGACCAAGAACCCACGCAACCGCTTGGGCACCTCGTTCACTTACCGCCAGCTGTCCATATCCGACAGCACACTTACGGCACAACGACCCGAGGACACTTATCTGGCCAGGGTGGACTACAACGCCACGCTTTGGAAGGGTGCTGCCGTGTTCTCCACATTCTACGAGATCGGAAGTGGGCTGGAGCAGCGCCAAGAATATATCTACATCCAAGTGCCCGCCGGCCAAGGGCTGTACGTGTGGATCGACTACAACGACGATGGTATCCGAGACCTGAACGAATTCGAACTCGCCAACTTCGGCTATGAGGCGGACTACCTGCGCGTGTTCGTGCCCAGCAACCAATTCGTGCGGGCCTTCAGCAACCAATTCAGCGCTTCCGTGGACCTGCGACCATCGGTGCGTTGGGCGGAAGCAGAAGGCTTCAAGAAATTCCTGGCCCGCTTCTCCGATCAGGCTTCATGGCGTGTGGACCGTAAGACCGGAGCCGAGGACCTGCTCTTAGCTCTTGATCCCTTCGTGGGCGAATCGGCCGATTCGGCGCTCACATCCTACATTTCATCGGCGCGTAACACCATCTATTTCGACCGCACCAGCCGCGTACTGAGTGTGGACCATACCTGGCAGAACGACCGCAATCGTTCGCTGCTGCTCAACGGCTTCGAGGCCCGATCGCGCCAATTCAACACCCTGCGCGTGCGCTGGAACACCTCCCGGCACTGGACGGCCGATGTGGAGGCGGAGGACGGCCGGGTGGGCAACTCAAGCGATCTGCTCGAGGGCCGCACATTCGCCATAATTCAACAAGGCATCCGTCCTCGGATCACCTGGCAGCCCAATACATCGGTGAGGGCACTCGTCTCGTTCCGCTACACGGAGAAGAACAACCGCGAGGAGTTCGGTGGAGAGCAGGCCCTTATACAGGACCTGGGTGCCGAGCTTCGCTACAACACCGCTGGCAAAGGCAGCATACTGGTAACGGCCAACCTGGTCTCCATCGGTTATGAAGGCGAGGTGAACTCCTCCTTGGGCAACGAGATGTTGAGCGGCCTGAAGCCCGGCACCAACGGAACCTGGAGCCTGAGCATACAGCGCAACCTGAACAACAACCTGCAGGTGGATATCACCTACAACGGAAGACGCAGCGAAGGAACACCTGTGATCCACGTAGGCGGCGCACAGGTAAGGGCCTTCTTCTGACCCCTACTTCAGGTTGAAGTTCGTCTTGGAGACCAATGCGCCCGCTTCGTACACCTCAACAATGTACTGTCCGGTGCGCAATTCCTCCGTCCCTGTCCAGAAAACGCAGACATCCACGGGCTGGTTCTGGTAGTTCACTTCGCGCCGTGCGCTGAACTCCCCTTCCACTCCATTGAACTTGAAGCGATTGTTGCTCTCGGTGGAGGGCAGCACCTTGCCATCGGGGCTGATGACACGCATGTACAGCACTTTGTCGCCAGAACGGGTGACAGAATTTTGACCGAGGGTGAAACAGCACTTCACCATTTCGGCGCGCTTGGCGCGATCGGTCTCCACCTGTTTGCCGGTATTGCGCATATACAGCGCGCCTGCGGTTATGCTGGTGGTGTGGAGCACACTGCCCTTGGCCACAACACTTTCCAACTCCTGAGCCTTGCTCGTGATGGCCTCTTTCTGTCCCTTCACCTCGCCCAGCTCCTGCGTCAACCCGATGTTCTCGGCCTGGAGCGCTTGGTTGGCCTGGTTCAACGAATCGATCGTGGCCACGTAACCCTTCATGATCTTGCGAAGTGTTTCGGCCTCTTTCTTTGCTTTGGACAGGTCGTAGTTCCCGCGCTTCACCTGATCGAGCAAACGTTCCACCTGTGCTTTCTGGGCTTCCAGCTCAACGGTGATCTGCTCGTTCTCCGTCTCCAAGGTGTCGTAGGAGGCGAGCATGTTCTCCAAAAGGAAGGTCACATTGTCCTTCTCACTGGTAAGGGTATCCACGCGCTGCTCTCCCAGATCGGCCTGCTTGCTGACCTGGCTAAGCTGGATAAAAAGGTAAACATTGGACAGCAGCAGAAGAACGACCAGTATGAGCAGCCCCGTGTTGGTGCGGTTCTTCTTTGGTTCGATCGGGTTGGTGCTGTTGGTATGATCCATGGGCGGTTCGGGGAATGCTGTTTTCGGGTGCTAAATTACGTCCGACCTTAGGGGCCTCTGGTTCTTAACGGCCCGCTTATGAACAAAGTATTGAACCCACAGAACAGCGGATTCGGACTATGGGTGCGGGATCTAGCCGCGCTGTTCCTGCCACGGCGCTGTGCCGGCTGCGATACCGGACTCATGCGCGTCGAGAACGGTTTGTGCCTGGGCTGCATTGAAGACCTCCCCCGTGCACGTTTCCACGACGATGCCGAGAACCGGGTGGAGCAGCTCTTCTGGGGTAAGGTGCAGTTGCAGGCCGCAAGTTCCTTCCTGCTATTCACCCCCGGAGGCATGGTGCAGCGCATGCTCCATCGCTTGAAGTATGCCAACGACCGGGAGATCGGCTTGCTGCTGGGGCGGCACATGGCCGAAGAACTGATGGCCTCCAAGCGCTTCGGCGATGTGGAGTTGTTGCTTCCCGTTCCACTACACGCATCCAAAAAACGGAAGCGCGGCTACAACCAGTGCGATGTGCTGGTGGAGGGTATGAGGCAGGTGTGGACCTTGCCTTACACGAAGCAGGAACTGCTGCGCGTGATCAGCACACCGTCGCAGACCCGCAAAGGGCGCCTGGACCGGTGGCGCAATGTGGGCCAAGCCTTCCAAGTACAGGACCCGGAAGGCATGCGTGGCAAGCATATACTGCTGGTGGATGATGTGGTGACCACAGGAGCCACGCTCGAAGGATGCATCAAAGCTTTGGAGGTAGTGCCCGATGTGCGCATCAGTGTGTGCACTGTGGCGTGCGCATAGCGGGGTACCTTTGGAGCCCTGCAATGGATACCACGATCGCCCTACCGGATACCAAGGAACGCAGCGTACTGTACGCTTCACTGCTTCCGCAGTTGGAAGCCCTACTGCTTGGCGAACAGGACCCCATAGCGAACATGGCCAACGTGGCCGCTTTGCTTCACGGAGCGTTCGGCTGGCATTGGGTGGGCTTTTACCGGGTGGTGGGCGATGAACTCGTGCTTGGTCCTTTCCAAGGGCCTGTGGCCTGCACCCGTATCCAGAAGAGCAGGGGTGTGTGCGGTACGGCATGGAGCAGCAATGCCACCATCGTGGTACCCGATGTGGAGGAATTCCCAGGGCACATCGCCTGCAGCGCACTCTCGCGGTCGGAGATCGTGGTGCCGGTGCGCGGTGCCGATGGCGATGTGATCGCTGTGCTGGATGTGGATAGCGCTATTCTGAACGACTTCACCAGCGTCGATGCCCAAGGCTTGGAGGCCGTTTGTCGCCTTCTGGAGAACGCAATGCAATGAGGTTGAGTTGGATAGCTGTATTGGTGTGGATGCTGGTGGCGGCCTGCGCCCAGGTGCGCGAGATCACCGGGGGAGACAAGGATGTAGCGCCTCCACAACTTTTGGCCGCGGACCCTCCCAACCTGAGCACGGGCTTCCGGGGACAACGCATCGTGCTGCAATTCGACGAACGCATCCAGCTTGACCGGGTGCGCGATCGTTTACTGATCTCACCACCCCTCTCAAAACCACCCACGGTGCGGATCACTTCTGCGAAGAACGTGACCATCGACCTTGAAGGCCCACTGGCCGAGAACACCACCTACACCTTCGGCATCGGTGAGGTGGTGAAGGACCTGAGCGAGGGCAATCCGGCAGCGGGACTCAGCTACGTGATCTCCACTGGTGAATTCCTTGACAGCATGGTGGTGAGCGGCCGGGTGGTGAACGCCTTCAGCGGAGCTCCTGAAAAAGAAGCGCTGGTAACCCTTTACGCTGCGGACGACACCAGCACCATACGCATCGGAAGACCCAGCTATGCCACGCGCAGCGATGCACAAGGCCGCTTCTCACTACGCTACCTGCGCACTGGAAGATACAGCCTGCACGCCCTGCACGACAAGAACGCCAACTTCCGCTACGACCTCCCCAACGAGGAAGTGGCATTCTTGGACAGTATCCTGACCCTTGAGCCGGGCGATACCGTCCTGCACGAGCACACGCTGCGGCTCTTCGCTGCTGTAAGCCCATTACAGGCGGTGCGCGAAGCGCGGGTGACCCGTGATGGGGCGTTACGTGTGGTGCTGGCGCGGCCGGCCAGTGGGATCAGCGTTCGCGATGTGGCGCGCGTAGGCGGGGTGTTGAGATGGTCGCCGGAATGGAGCTCGGAACGGGATACCGTCCTGTTGTGGCCATCGGACACCACAGCCTTGAGCGAAGGCCGATTCGAGTTGCGCATGGACACCACGGTCCTTGACACCGTGCGTTACCGGCCCGTGGAACGCATGTCCTTCGCACTTGGCATGCGTGCTGCGGTGCGCGAAGGAGAAGCGGAAGCCTTGGTGGAACTACGCGCCGAACGGCCTGTGAGCGGCTTGGACACTGCATTGATCCGTGTTGAACGCGACAGCCTGCCCATTGCTTTCACCATAGAGCGCGACAGCTTGAACGCACGCCTCTTGCACCTTCGCACCGACCTGCCACCCGGAGGATCCGCAACCTTGATCATGCTACCAAAAGCAATTCAGGACATTTACGGCGGTCACAATGACAGCTTGCGCATAGGGCTGGGACGTGCGGCAGAACAAGGCACCGGAACCCTACGGATCCGACTGGAGGAGCGTGTGGAACGTGTTGCGACCGTGATCGTGCAATTGCTGGACGCACAGGGCCGCACGGTGCGCGAAAGCAAACTTCCTGTGGGAGAGCGTGCCGTGGCCTGGGAACGCCTTTCGCCCGGCAACCACACCATCCGAATGATCTTCGACCTGAACGACAATGGACGTTGGGATACAGGCGACCTGGACATGGGCCTCCAGCCCGAGCCCGTTGTTCCACATGGCGAGACGATCAATGTGCGTGCTGCGTGGGACCTGGCGATCGACCTGCGCATCGAATGATGATCCTTCCGTAGTTCCGTTACCGGGAACCTTGTTTGGCCGCCGATCGTAGGAACGGCCGCTGCCAGGCCTGTTCTGCCGGTACGGAACCATGCAAGTAGATCGACCTCGTCCATCATCGATATCCCTTCGCCAGACCCTTATGGTCGGTCTGCTGGTAGTGTTGTGCCATGGTGTACTACATGCCCAGGTGGATACTTACCTACCCACCCGTGGCAAGACCTTCTGGACAGGCTTCATGCAGAACGGTTTTGGTGCACAAAGCTTGAAGGTGCATATCATGGGCAGCACTGCCACCAGCGGTACCGTAAGCATCCCAGGCACCGGGTGGAGTGCTCCGTTCAACGTGGCGCTGAATGGTGTGGCCGTGGTGGATATTCCAACGATCGCAGAGAACAGCGGATCGGAAACCGTTCTCAACAAGGGTGTGATCATACAGGCCCAGGACAGTGTGAACGTGCTCATCAGCAGCTTCCAGAACTTCACTCATGACCTAGCGCAGATCCTACCGGTCAATAGTTTGGGAAGCAGTTACCGCGTGGACAGCTACCAAGGGCTGCCCAACTTCAACAACCTGCACAAGAGCGAACTGCTCATCGTGGCAACCGAGGATGGCACCCAAGTGCGCATTACACCAACGGTGAACACGGCTGGTGGCAGGCCTGCCGGAGTGCCCTTCAATGTGGACCTGAACGCCGGGCAGACCTATCAGGTGCAGGCGGCAACGGACAACACCGACCTTACCGGCACACTCGTGGAAGCCACGAACTTGAGCGGGAATTGCAGACCATTCGTGGTGATGGGCGGCTCCATGTGCGCCACCGTCCCAGGCTCCTGCTCGGCTTGCGATGTGATCTTCGAACAGATCATTCC
>JBBEDG010000078.1:0-6743 GCA_040881405.1 Flavobacteriales bacterium
TAGGACAAGAACAGATCGTGGGAGGAGTGGAGTGCTCATGGGAATGGCCTTAGGAGCTGTTCAACCGCGGAGTGGGGCCTCGGGTTGCGTTTTTCCGACCAATTGCATGGAATTGTCGATGTATCGCTGAACTGGTCGATGGAACCTGCACCTTGGCCTGTTGATCCTTCGCTGCGAGCCATCTGGCTAGCATGGAGGTGGCGGATACTTTTGCCCCGTGCGAACAGACGAACGACCGCTGCGGATACTGGTGGTAGGCCAAACCCCGCCACCTTTCGGGGGGCAGGCCGTTATGATCGAACACTTGCTCCACGGGAAGTTCGACCGTATCCAGCTGTTCCATGTGCGTATGGCCTTTTCGGAGGACATGGAGAGCGTGGGCAAGTTCGCCCTCCGCAAGGTGTTGGTATTGTTCACTACGATCGCTGCCGTGTGGTGGGCGCGCATCCGCTACCGAACGCAAGTGCTGTACTACCCGCCAAGCGGTCCTAACAAGGTTCCGGTACTTCGTGATATCGTGCTGCTTTGCGCCACGCGTTGGTTGTTCCGCAAGGTCGTCTTCCACTTCCATGCAGGCGGCGTTTCCACCTTCCAAGCGCAACTTCCTTCTGCCCTAAGGCCTTTGTTCCGCTTCGCTTACCGCAAGCCTGCGCTGGCCATCCGTACCGCGCCTCAAAATCCCCAGGATGGCGAGGCCCTCGGTGCATTGCGCGATGTGGTGGTGCCCAACGGCATTCCCGACCTGCGCGGTTCGGTGCCCGAACGATCGGCCGGACCGGGAGAGCCCATTGTCATCCTTTTCACCGGTGTGCTCATTCCATCCAAAGGTGTTCGGGTGCTACTGGAAGCATTCAAAATACTTGTGGACCGCGGCGTGCATGCCAGGCTGGAGATCATGGGCAAATGGGGCGATGTGGCCTTTGCAGGCGAATGCATCCGTTTCGTTGAACAGCATGGCCTGGGCGATAAGGTGGACTTCCTGGGGGTGAAACGCGATCACAAGAAGAACGTCCATTTCGCGGCCTGCGACATCTTTTGCTTCCCATCCTTTTTCGAGGCGGAGAGCTTCGGGCTTGTGCTGGCAGAGGCCATGCAGTTCGCCAAGCCGGTAGTGAGTACCCTGTGGCAGGGCATCCCTTCGGTGGTGCAACATGGCGTGAACGGTTATCTGGTGCCCATCCAAGATGCCGCTGCGGTTGCCGATCGGCTGGCGGAATTGGCGGCTGATCCAGCCTTGCGGGAGCGTATGGGCGAGGAGGGTAGGCGCATCTTTGCCAGCGATCTTACGTTGGAAGCCTTCCACCGGTCCATGGAGCGCGAGCTCGGGGGCCTTAGAGAACAGCATTGAGCAACATGCGCATCCTTATCACAGGCGGTTCCGGATTCATCGGTACCAACCTGATGGCCCTCTACATACGCCAAGGCATTCCCGTGTTGAACGTGGACTGGAACCCACCGCTGGATCCCGGCCAAACAGCATACTGGCGCGAGGGTGACCTGATGGATGAAGCTTCCATGGAAGCCGCCTTTGCCGAGTTCCGACCCACCCATGTGGTTCACCTCGCTGCCCGCACCGATACGGATGATCAGTCCCATGTGGACGCTTACATCCAGAACCATGAGGGCACGCGTATCCTATTGGAAGTGGTGAAGCGTCATCCTGCTGTGCGACACATCATTGTTACCAGCACCCAGTTCGTTTGCGAGGCCGGTTACCAGCCCCAGCACGACCAGGACTACAAACCCTTCACCATCTACGGGGAATCCAAACGCCTTACCGAGCAGTATACCCGTGATGCCGGCCTCTCCTGTATGTGGACCATCATTAGGCCTACAACGATCTGGGGGGCGTGGAGCCTGCGATACCGCGATGTGCTCTTCAAGGTGATGCGCAAGGGCCTGTACTTCCACCCCGGCAAAGGGCGCGTGATACGGTCCTATGGCTACGTTGGCAACGTGGTGTGGCAGATCGATCGCATGCTGCATGCGCCTAAAGAATTGGTGGACAGTAGGGTTTTCTACGTTGGCGATCCTCCCTTCGACCTCAGGGTATGGGTGGAGGCCATTTCCAAGGCTTTGGTGGGCAAGCCGGTGCGCTATATGCCCACTTGGTTCGTGAAGAGCCTGGCCTTGTGCGGCGATGTATTCAAGGCCGTGGGTCTGCCATTCCCCATCACCAGCGGCCGTTTCCGCAGTATGACCAGCGACTACATCACTCCCATGGACAAGACTATTGCTGCCCTGGGCGATGCGCCCTACAGTGTGGATGAAGGAGCGCGTGAAATGGTGGCTTGGTACGATGGCGGCAGCGAACGCATCGTTGCACCTACCAAGCGTATCGTTGACCGGAGCAATACCACTGCGAAGGCATGAGCCAAGGTCCAATGCTCTTTCCCAAGCGCAGGGTCATCACGGTGGATATCACCTTGGGCGGTTTCGCGGAGTTGGTAACTGCCATGGCCGATCTGGGAGCTGCTCGGCGGTCCAGCTACGTCTGCTGCGTGAATGCCCATATGACCATGGAAGCCCGTGATCCGGCCTTCGCCCAAGTGGTGAATGCTGCGGACATGGCCACGGCCGATGGCATGCCCATCGTGAAGTCCTTGGGCCTGCTGCACAAAGTGGTGCAGGAGCGTGTGGCGGGTAACGACCTGCTACCGTCCCTTTTCGCCGAAGCGGAGCGCCGGGGCCTGGGCGTATTCCTATACGGCGGGGCAGATGCCACATTGCAATTGATGCGGGAACGTGCTGCACGCGAGTATCCCAAGCTGCGCATTGCCGGCACTTGGTCACCACCCTTCGGCCCCTTGGAGTCCATGGATCTTGAGGCCGAGGCAAGACGAATCAACGATTCGGGGGCCAACATCGTTATGGTTTCCTTGGGCTGCCCTAAACAAGAGCGCTGGATGGCGGCCATGAAAGGCAAGGTGCAGGGCGTGATGCTCGGCTTGGGAGGAGCTTTCCTCTTGTACGCTGGGATCGATGGCCGTGCACCGCGATGGATGCGGAACGCTTCGCTGGAATGGCTTTACCGTCTGGTGCTGGAGCCCCGACGCCTGTGGAAGCGCTACCTGGTGACCAATTCCTTGTTCGTATTCCACCTGTTGAGGGAACTTACCAAGGTTGGATCGGGTAGAAGGGGCATCCGTAACGCGGGTTGATGGTCCGTCAGCACGCTCCGATGAGAGCCTGACCAGGAGCTATGAAGCCTAATGGATTTCGACGAATGATGGAAAAATTACGACGAACTTGACATTTGGTATGTTGACACCCTACATTTGTTTTCTCTCGAAAGAAAGGTTGGTCTGAATTACCTTCGATCGGAACAGCGATGGATAAAAGGATACTCGACAAGGATGGGATCGGACTGGAAGGCTCAACGGCCTTATCTCCGGAAGTGGGTAGCGAGCTATCCTCCTTGCTTCGGTCGAGCCGTTTTTCCATGCAGAATGTTCAGACCGGCCTGAACAAGGTGCTCACGTTGGAGCCTCTGACCAGTGTTAAGGACCTGCTTATTGTAGGCAACGGACCCGCTGCTGAGGAGATCTTCCAATATTGCGAGGACCAGACCGTACGCGGTTATCGGTTCTGCGGCGTATTCAACGATGAAGCCATTGCCGGCCCACTTGGAGAACGCCTTTTGGGCGATGTGGAGGCGGCCAAGGCATTCGCGGTACAGAACCGCATCGACATCCTCTATTGCGCACTTCCTGGTACCCAGCGTGAGCAGATCACCGATCTCATGGAGTTCTGCGAGCGCAACACCATCCGCTTCCGGGTCATTCCCAGTGCCGAGAGCTTCATCCCTGTGGTGAAGACCAGCGACTTGGAATTCCATGGTGCTGTTCCTGTAAGCAAGATCCGCCGCGAGCCCTTGGAAAGGACCATGAGCCGCCGCCTGAAGCGCGCTTTCGACATCTTCTTCTCCCTTGGGGTCATCGTGTTCATCTTCACATGGCTATTCCCTTTGCTGGGCCTGTTGGTGAAGCTCTCCAGCAGAGGTCCGGTGTTCTTCAAGCAACGTCGCTTGGGGCGTGGCAACAAGGAGTTCGTGTGCTGGAAGTTCCGCAGCATGCGCATGAACGACCAGGCCGACAGCAAACAGGCGACCAAGAACGATCCGCGGGTCACCAGGATCGGCGCCTTCCTGCGCAAGAGCAATCTGGACGAGATGCCCCAGTTCATCAATGTCCTGATGGGCAACATGAGCGTTGTAGGTCCACGTCCGCACCCCATCCGCCTGAACCAGCAGTACCGCGAGATCATCGACAAGTACATGGTACGCCACTTCGTCCTTCCGGGCATCACGGGCTGGGCACAGGTGAACGGCCTCCGTGGCGAGACCCGCACTCCTGAGCTGATGGAAAAGCGTGTTGAACTGGACGTATGGTACTTGGAGAACTGGTCGTTCTGGTTGGACCTGAAGATCGTGGTGAAGACCGTGACCAACATGTTCGGTAAAGATCCCAACGCATATTGATCGGAACTTCCTGAGGAACAGAGAGGCCGGACATGTTCCGGTCTTTTCTTTTTCACCAGGCTTTGTGAGTTGAGGAATTCACCTATATTTGCGCTCCCTTTCCGGGAAAAGGAACACGGAAGACATGGCCAATCACAAGTCAGCCCTCAAGCGCGTCCGCCAGACCGAGACCCGCAACGAGCGTAATCGTTATCAGCACAAGACCACCCGCAACGCGGTGCGCAAGCTCCGTGGCCTCACCGAAAAGGGCGAGGCTGAGAAGCTCCTCCCCGAGGTAGCTTCCATGCTGGACAAGCTTGCCAAGAAGAACATCATCCACAAGAACAAGGCTGCCAACCTCAAGTCGTCCATCACGCGTCACGTGAGCGCGATGAGCTGAACCGGGTCCGGCATTTTTACTCCTAAACAGGTCCTCGTAAAGGGGACCTGTTCTATTTTACCCCCATGGCAGCGCAAGACCCCGGTCCCACCAGGCCAAGCATAAAGAACTGGGCGCAGGACGATCGTCCCCGCGAAAAGCTGGTACGCTTGGGTGCCTCCTCCCTTTCCGATGCCGAGCTGCTTGCCATTCTTATCCGCTCCGGCACCACCAAGGCCAGCGCGTTGGATGTGGCCCGCAGCGTACTGGAGCAGGCAGGCAACGACCTGCACCGTCTGGGGCGATTGAGCGTCCATGACCTGAAGAAGGCCAAGGGAATGGGCAAGGCCAAAGCCGTTGGGATCGCTGCCGCGCTTGAGTTGGGCCGCCGCCGTCGCAATGCCGAAGGAACTGTTAGGCCCCTGGTGGCCACCAGCGCTGCTGCCTATGAAGAGATCCGTACCGTGCTCGGCGAGCAGCCCCATGAGGAGTTCTGGATACTGGTCTTGGATCGCGGCAATCGCCTGTTGGACAAGTGTTGCGTAAGCCGTGGCGGCATGCACGGCACCGTGGCCGACCCCAAGATGATATTCAAGGAGGCCGTGGACCGGCGGGCCTCTTCACTGGTGCTCTGCCACAACCATCCCAGCGGCCAGTTGCGTCCCAGTGAGGAGGATATCCGCCTTACACATAAGCTCGTGGAAGGTGGAAGGCTCCTTGATATCGGCATTCTGGACCATGTGATCGTTACAGGCTCTGGCTACTATAGTTTCGCCGACAACGGCATGCTTCGATGAAACGCCCCCTGCACATCCTTACGGTCATTGGCGCACGGCCACAGATCATCAAAGCATCGGCCATCAGCCGGGCTGTAGCAGGACCTTTCGCTGGAAGGATCACGGAAACGCTGTTGCACACCGGACAACATTACGATGCCAACATGTCCCAGGTCTTCTTCGACGAACTGGGTATTCCACAACCGCAGATCCAGTTGGGCGTTGGCAGCGGCGGCCATGGGCAGCAGGTGGCCCGCATGTTGGAAGCCATCGAAAAGCACATCCTGACGCTTGGGCCGGATCTGGTCCTTCTGTACGGCGACACGAACAGCACATTGGCCGGTGCCTTGGCGGCCAGCAAATTGCACGTGCCCGTAGCTCATGTGGAAGCGGGTCTTCGCTCCTACAACAAGGCCATGCCCGAGGAGTTGAACCGCATTGTGTGCGACCAATGCAGCACTTGGCTGTTCTGCCCCACACCTGCGGCCATCGCGAACCTTGAGCGTGAAGGCTTCAGCAGCATGCCCAGTCAGCCTCCCACCATCGATCGGCCTCAGGTGCTACTCACGGGCGATGTGATGTACGACAACAGCATGCACTTCGCACGCCTAGCATCCACCCGAACGAGTGGAGTGGTGCAGGACTTGGGCTTGCGGCCCGAGGGCTACTTCTTGGCCACCGTACACCGCGAAGCCAATACGAACGATCCCGATCGCTTGGCCGCCATCCTCGAGAGCCTGCTGGACGCTCATAAGGCCTACGACATTCCGGTCGTACTTCCTTTGCATCCGCGCACCCGCAAGTGCATCGAAGCACATCCTGACGCATCGCTCCGCACCCGTATCGCGGCTGCCAAGCACTTCCATCTGATTCCTCCCGCAGGTTTCCTGGACATGGTGGATCTGGAGCGCAACGCACGCTTGGTGGTCACCGATTCCGGCGGAGTGCAGAAGGAGGCCTACTTTTTCGGCAGGCCCGTGGTGGTGCTGCGCAACGAGACCGAGTGGGTGGAGTTGGTGGAACTGGGTCAGGCGATACTCGCGGACACCGACCCAACGCGCATTCGGGCGGCCATCGACCACTTCATGCATCACCCTGTGCCCAAGGTTCCTGCGCTCTACGGCGACGG
>JBBEDG010000079.1:0-6719 GCA_040881405.1 Flavobacteriales bacterium
CTTGAAGAAGACGATATCGAAACTCCCATCGGGGAAGGGTAGAGCGGTGGCATCAGCTTGGGCGTAGGTGATGTGCTGCTGGACTCCATGGCGTTCGTGCAAGGCCCTTGTAGCCTCTGGAAACTCGTTCAGATCGGAACAAACGACATCGATGCCTTGCGCGGCAAGCCAGAGACTGAGCCCTCCCTCCCGCTCGCCGATGCCCAAGGCGCGCAATGGACGCTCGGGCGGAATGTGCTCCTGCCACAGCGGCAGGGCACGCGACCAACTGCGCACCTCCCACTGGAAGATGTCGTGCAACGATGGGCCGGGTTCGTTGGGCATGGCGCAAAGGAAAGGGGCGGCCGCTGTTCGCGTACCGCCCCTTTTCGAGTGTTGTATGGATGTTGTAACGGCGCGGTCGTTATTTGGCCACCGCCACAGACCGGCGTTCGCGTATCACCGTGATCTTCACCTGACCGGGGTAGGTCATTTCGTTCATGATGCGATCGGCGATCTGCATGCTCAGCTCGTCGCTCTGCATGTCGGTCATCTTCTCGCTTTCCACCATGACGCGCAGTTCGCGACCCGCCTGGATGGCGAAGGCCTTGGTAACGCCGCCGTAGCTCATGGCCAGGCTTTCCAGATCTTTCAAACGCTGGATGTAGGCTTCGGTGGCTTCGCGGCGGGCACCCGGACGGGCGCCACTGATAGCATCGCAGGCCTGAATGATGGGCGAGAGCAGCGTGGTCATCTCGATCTCGTCGTGGTGGGCACCAATGGCGTTGCAGACATCGGGCTTCTCGCCGTACTTCTCGGCCAGCTTCATGCCGAGGATGGCGTGCGGCAATTCTGGATCCTCATCGGGCACCTTGCCGATATCGTGGAGCAGGCCGGCACGTTTGGCAACCTTGGGGTTGAGTCCCAACTCGGCGGCCATGATAGCGGCCAGGTTGGCGGTCTCGCGGCTGTGCTGCAGGAGGTTCTGCCCATAGGAACTGCGGTACTTCATGCGGCCCACCATGCGGATAAGCTCGTTGTGCAGGCCGTGGATGCCCAGATCGATGCAGGTGCGTTTGCCCACTTCCATGATCTCCTCCTCCAAGTGCTTCTTGGTCTTGGCAACCACCTCCTCGATGCGGGCCGGGTGGATACGACCGTCCTTCACCAGTTGGTGCAGGGCCAGGCGGGCCACCTCACGACGAACGGCATCGAAGCAACTCAGGATGATGGCACCTGGAGTGTCGTCCACGACGATCTCCACACCGGTCATCTCCTCCAAGGTGCGGATATTTCGCCCTTCGCGGCCGATGATCCGGCCCTTCACGTCGTCGTTCTCGATGTGGAACACGCTCACCGCATTCTCAACAGCGTGCTCGGTGGCCACCCGCTGGATGGTCTGGATAACGATGCGCTTGGCTTCCTTGTTGGCAGTGAGGGTAGCTTCGTCCTGGACCTCCTTGATATGGGCCATGGCCTTGGTGCGAGCCTCGTCCTTCAGGCTTTCCACCAGCTGCTTCTTGGCTTCCTCGGCGTTAAGGCCGCTGATGTTCTCCAAGAGGTTCACCTGCTTGGCGTGCATCTTCTCGGTCTCTTCGCGGCGACGGTCCAGGCCTTCAACCTTCTGCTCCAGTTCGCTGGTCAGGCGGTCCACCTGCTTTTCCTTGTTGGCCAGATCCTGCTGTTGGCGGCTAAGCTGCGATTCGCGCTGCTTGGCCTTTTCCTGGGCCTGGGCCACATTGCGTTCCCGTTCGCGCACATCCTTCTCGTGCTGCTCCTTCATTTGCAGGAATTTCTCCTTGGCCTGCAGGATCTTCTCTTTCTTGAGGGCTTCTCCTTCGGCCTCGGCCTCTTTCAAGAGCCCTTGGCTCCTTTTCTTCACCACGCTGTTCAGCACGATGAATACGATGACCCCGCCGCCCACAAGGCCGACCAGGAGTCCGATGACAATGCTTATGATGTTCATGTGTCCACTGATTTTTTAAGTGGACCACGAGCGACCTCCGGCGTTCAAGCCCCGGGATCGAAGGGGAGCGGATCAGACCTCGAGATCGTGGAGCATACGTTCAATGGCGGCCAGGGCTGCATCGGCATCGGCACTTTCGCGTGGAACGGAACGGTTAAGCGCCCGTACCGTGACTTCCAAAGCAGCCATTGCCAGCAGGTCCTGTTTGTCGGTCAACGGGTAGTTGGCCTTCAGGCGTGCTATGCTTTCATTGATGTCCACGACGGCATTGCGCACATTGTCTTCTTCGCTCACCTGAATGGTAAGCGGATATGCGCGGCCTGCGAGTTCTATCCTGATCGAGCGTTCTTCCATGGTCGTTCCTGCCACTGTTATGCACTGATAAGTGCCAGACAGCGGTCGATCTCGTTCACCAATTCGTCGATCTTTTCCTTCGTTCCTGGGTCACCAAGTTTGCTTTCCGCAGACTTCGTAGACCGGAGGACCTCGTTCTCCTTCTCCAACTCAGCCACCCGGGCCTTGAGCATGTCGGCCATACGCTGATGGTCCTGCACTTGGCTTTCCAGGGAATGGGCACGCTTCCGAAGCTCAGTATGCACCCGTGCGAAGCGGGACATCTGTTCCTTGGCGGCCTGCAGCCGTTCCACTAAGGTGTTCATGGGTCGATGTTGGGAGCACGATCGTGGTCCGTGGCCAAAGATATGCGGGGCACCCTTCCCCGGCATCGTTTTGTTTGAACGTCAGTGTGTTGATGCTATGGAGTTACAAAATGCCCAAAGGGCAAGGCATGGAAATAGCTTGCATGCTTTAACCTGCACCCCCGAACCTGGGCGGAGGAACCGATCCCACCAGATCCGAGACAATGAGAATCAACGCACTGATATTCATGGGCCTTATACCCATCGTATCTGTCGCACAAGACAGCATTCCGGTGCGTCGCTTCATCAACCCCATGGATATCCCCATGGACCTTTCCGGGAACTTCATGGAGCCGCGCAACAACCATTTCCACTCCGGACTGGACATGCGCACACAGGGGCGAGAGGGCATTCCGGTGAAGGCAGTGGCCGATGGCTGGGTATCGCGGATCAAGATCAGCCCCTGGGGCTATGGCAAGGCGGTGTACATCGACCATGGCGACGGTCACACCTCGGTCTATGGCCACCTTCAGCAGCTGAAAGGCCCCGTATACGAAGCCTGCCTGGCGGCCCAGTACCGCTCAAAGGACTTCAGCATTGACATCTATCCGGACAAGGGGGCGGTGCCTGTGAAGCAGGGCGATGTCATCGCTTTGAGCGGCAATACCGGTGGCAGTGGTGGGCCGCACCTGCACTTCGAGATACGCCGCACCGGCGATCAGCACGCCGTGGACCCCGAGACCTTCGGATTCCTGGCCGCGGACAAGACCCCTCCCGAGATCGTTGGCCTTCGGATCCATGCACTTACGGACAGTTCGGTTGTGGCACCCTACCCGGCCAAGGCCCGTGGCTTAGCAGCACAGGGCGGGGCAGGCCGCTATGGCTTGAAACCGGGAGAATCGGCCGCTGCCTTCGGTACCGTGGGGCTTTCCCTCCACACCTTCGACCGTTACGACAACAGCAGCTTCCGCTTCGGGGTCCGCAGCATTGAACTATTCGTGGACAGTGTTCCGGTCTTCAGCACCCGCTTCACCGAGGTGGACTTCGACCAGAACCGCTACTGCAACGCCCACATGGAATTCGAACTGGTGAAGGCCGCCAACATGGACTACCACCGCTGTTTCAAGCTGCCCAACAATAAGTTGAGGATCTATGGCAAGGAACCCGCGCAAGGCCGGGTGGCCTTGGAGCCTGGGCGTGAGCACCATATTCGTTTCGTGGTCACCGACGGCCGAGGCAATGTGTCGCAGCTCAGCTTCATGCTACGCGGCGCAACGGACAAAGAGGCCGCTACCTGGCCACGTCCATCCTTGGAGGGCAGCCTCTTCCGATACGACGCCGCCAACACCTTGGCCGAGGAAGGCGTGCGGCTCACCCTGCCCGTGGGAGCATTGTACGACGATGTGCATGTGCGCTATGCACGCAGGCCTGCCACCAGCAAGACCTATAGCCCACTCCATGTGTTGCACGACATTGGCACTCCCATCCACAGCAGTTCCGACTTGGAGATCGCTGTGGAGGGACTACCCGAAGCACTGCGTTCCAAAGCCCTGATCGTGAGCATGGGAAATGCTGGTAAACCTTCGGCCATAGGCGGCAAATGGGCCAACGGCAGCATAAGCGCCCAAGTGAAGGCCTTCGGAACCTACACCGTGATGGCCGATACCGTGAAGCCCACCATAGCGAACGGGGACCTGCGTTCGGACATGCGCGGCCGCAGCAGCTTCAGCGTAAGGATCTCGGACGATCTTTCAGGGATAGGCACATACAAAGGCAGCATCAACGGCCAGTGGGTGCTGATGGAATACGAGCCCAAGACCAACACCCTCACGCACTACTTCGACAAACACAGCAAGGAGCCGGGCGCGAAGGAATTCAAGTTGGAGGTGAAGGACGACCGGGACAATGTGGCGAACTGGAGCATGAGCTTTACACGATAGTCCATGCAACAGGCGTTGGACCGCTTTCCATGAACGGAATGATGCGCACACTTCTCGCCTCTGTCGCCTTCGCCTTATGGAGTGATCCCGCTGCACTCGCCCAAGGTGCAGGAACTCAGCAAGCCATGTTGCGCAATGGCGACATCATCTTCCAAACATCACGCAGCGGACAAAGTGAAGCGATCGCCTTGGCAACAGGGTCACCGTGGACCCATGTGGGCGTGCTTTTCCTGGAGAAAGAGTGGCTGGTGTTGGAGGCCATTGGACCCGTTCGCACCATACCACTGGAACGGTGGATCGCCCAAGGTGAAGGTGGCCGGTATGCAGTAAAACGTCTGGATCCGCAACACGGCAACTTGAGCTCCGAAGCACTTTCCGCCATGCGACAGAGCGGAAAAGGCTTCTTGGGCCGACCGTACGACGACCTGTTCCTGTGGGATGACGAACGCATCTACTGTTCGGAACTGGTGTGGAAGATCTACGCGGAGGGAGCCGGTATCCGCTTGTGTGCTCCTGCGTCCTTGCGGGAGTTCTCCCTGGAACATCCTGTGGTGGAGCGCACCATGAAGCAGCGCTACGGAACGGCAATTCCGTGGGACGAACCTGTTGTGGCGCCCAGTTCGCTCTTCGACTGCCCCATGCTTGTAACCGTGCCAGCTACGCGGTAGTTAAGTTCGCTTCGCATGGGCAGCAAATGGCTTCTTCCTGCATTCTGCTTGTTCGGATGTACAACTTCCGAGCCCGGCACTACCCTAATCATCGGCCATGCCGGCATGGGTGTGGAACACGCCTTGGCCCCCAACAGCCAGTCATCCCTGATGGCCGCTTTGGCGCTGGGCATCGATGGGGTGGAACTGGACGTTCAGTTCACTGCGGACAGTGTGCTGGTGGCCTTCCACGATGAGCGTTTGGACGGTGCCACCAACTGCAGCGGCCTTGTACACGCCTTGACCTGGGTCGACTTGAAAGCCTGCACAAGCACCCGCGTCGGAAACGCTGATGTCCGTATCGCCCGGCTGGACAGCCTACTGCTTGATGCGGCCAGCCTCCACCCCACTGCCGACTTCACGCTGGACTGCAAGCTCTTCGCCCACGGCGATTGGTGGAGTTATCTCGAGGCCTACACCAATGCCTTGGTCGCGTTGGAATCCACAACTTCCTTGCGCGGCAGACTTTTGGTGGAGTGTCAGGTGGATCCTTTCCTCTTGCTTCTGAAGCGGAAGATGCCACATGTTCCACTCTACCGATACGACACCATAGCGGACACAGCTTTGCACCGCGCATTGCTATCGGGATACGCGGGCATTACGGTGCACAATGGCAACATCAACAAGGCGCAGGTCGAACGTGCGCAAGCGTTGGGTTTGCGGGTAAGTCTCTTCGGCACCAGTGGCCACTTGGGGCATTGGCAGGCGTTGAGGAAAGACCCTGATAGGTTACAGACGGATGCTCCGGAGGTTTTCGCACGGTGAGCATAATGTCGCACAGGCGTCCCGCCTGTGTAGTTCACAGGCAGGATGCCTGTGCGACATTAAGCGAAAAACTGCATCACCTTGCTCCACAGCTTGCGCGTTACCAGCAGCGGCGGGGCTTGCAAGCCGTTCAGCCCCCATGCAGCGCGCACCTCGCGGTTCGCTTTCAGGATGTGCTTCACACTGCCGTTGCTCATGCCACCTAAGCGGAAACGTACCAGCACCTCGCGCAGGTGTACCGTGGGGATCTCGTGTTTGTACAAGAAGCGTAGCAGGATCTCGTAGTCCGCGCCGATGCGCAGTTCGGTATTGAAGTGGCCGAAACGGTCGTACACGCTCTTGCGGATGAAGGTGCCCACGTGCGGCGGCATCCAGCCCTTGCGGAAGTTGCTGCGGTGGTAGGTGCCGCTGAGCCAGGTTCGGTGGACCTTGTGGATGTCGTGCTCGTCCACCATGATGATGTCGCCATAGACGGCATCGACATGGGCTCGTTGGAAGGCCTCCACCACCTCCGCGATCACCGTCGGCGTCATCAAAAGATCACCGGCGTTGACAAAGCCGATGATCTCGCCCGTGGCACGCGCCAGACCCTTGTTCATGGCGTCGTAGATGCCTTTGTCGGGTTCGCTAACGAGGGTGGTGATGCCGCGTTTGCCTTGTGTAGAAACCGAAACCTCCGCAGGGTCTCCCGACGGAGGAGGGGACCCTGCGGGACCTACCGCCC
>JBBEDG010000080.1:0-6645 GCA_040881405.1 Flavobacteriales bacterium
GACGTGGACGGTACCAGCGAGTATCACGCGTGGCGAGATCCTGCCTGCCATGAAGAGGGACCCGAACTACTTGAAGAAGAAGAATATGGAGATCATCGGGGGAAGCGCTTCCAACCCAAAGATCCGCCAGAAGCCAGGCGCCAACAATGCCCTCGGGCGGGTGAAGTTCCTTTTCCCGAACAGCTACAGCATTTACTTCCACGACACGCCCAGCAAAGGCGGATTCGCCAGGGAACAGCGCGCTTTCAGCCATGGCTGTATCCGGCTGAGCCAGCCCCAGGAACTCGCCGAGTACCTGCTGCGCAACGATAGCACTTGGACCACCGACAAGATCAAGAGCGCCATGTTCGGCGGGCGTGAAACCTACGTGCGTTTGAAGGAAAAGCGACCAGTGACCATCGGCTACTTCACAGCATGGGTAGATGGGGAGGGCAGGTTGAACTTCCGCGACGATGTTTACGGGCACGATGCCCGCTTGGCATCGGAACTTTTCCACGAAGAAGCGGCCTCTGCTACCGTGGCCCGCTGAAGGGATCTATTCCTGGACGTGGATCTGCAACGGTCCACCCTCGAAGTAGAGGACCAGGCCCCTGTTCATGAAGTGCTCGGGATCCCTTTGGATATCTAGGAGCTTGAGGGATCGCGGTGGATCTCGGAACAGCTGTAGTTCGAGGATCTCGTCACCAGAGCGAATCGCTTCTTGAACTTGGACATATCGGTCCATGCACTGGGCATCGTAGCGGGCCAAGCTGCCATTCCATAGGTCGGTGGTAACAGCGCTATCCTGGCGGAGGAACATGAGCGAAAGGCCAATCACGGCCAATGCGCTGCAGCGTAGTGCTCGGCTCTCTGGGATCAGGCGCCAGCCGCGCGTTTGAAAGACCTGTGCATCCCACACCAATAATGCAAGCCATGCCAATGGAAGGAACACGAACAGCGCTGCGTTCACTGTGCGGTGTTGACCAAGAATGCCTGTGCCCCAGTACGGTAGTGCCATGCCGAACACGATAGCCAGAACGGGCAAAGCCAACATCACCCAGCGCGGAACCCGCAACAGGAATACCTTGAAGGCTTGGTATACCGAAAGCCCTCTACCCCATTGCATCACCAGTACAGTGGCCAACAAGAATGCCGGTGAGAGCATCCACAGCGCTCCGAAGCGGATGGTCTGTGCCACGCTGTACGTTACGGTACGCAACGGATCATGGGTGTTGATGAAGTAGGTCTCACGCACGGCATTCCCTGGTGCGAAATACACCAGCGCCGCGCAAGCGATGCTCCAGAGCAAAAGCCCGATGAGCAAGGATCTCAAATCGCTCTTCCACCAGAGCCCCAGGGCCGCAGCCTGGACCAAGAGCACATGCACCATGGCCACTTCATTGCTTCCTACCGCCGCCGCTATCAGCAAGGCGCTAATGCATGTCAACGCCGTGCGCATCATCCTGCTACTGTTCATCCATCGAAATAGCACAGCCACATTCAAGAGCATGAAGATGCATGGCAGCAGGTAGGTCACGGCACCAGTGTACCAGTAAAGTCCTTCGCCCGCGTGTGGCATCAGGTGGATGTAGAGGACCAGGAAGGACAGCGCAACCAGCAATGAACGTAAGCGGGAAAGCATCGCAGGGAGCGCTGAACGCAATGCCATATACGCCGCTGATACCGTAAGCAGCATGAGCACGATGGGGATCAGGCGATACAGCGGAAGACCGCGCTCCATTCCCAGGATGATCGGGTTGCGCAGTACGAGGATGTTGGAGAAGTAGCGCCCGTTCCAGTAGCGATACTCAAGGTCCAAACGCTCCAGCAACACACTCTCGCGCCCTTTCACCGCGTAAGTAAGGTCATCCGCATAAGGATGGATGTAGGCCGCTACCCAAGCATGACGCGCAAGCAAGATCAACAGGAAGAACAATACCAGCAGTTCGATCGAGCGGCGTGTCATGGCCGGGTGCTGTTGCCGACCCTACAGCCCGATGCGTTCCTTCACGCGATAGCGGTTGCGGTCAGGACTATTGCGGCTTACAAGCTCGGCTACGAAGCCTGCTGTGAACAGCTGCACGCCGATGATCATGGCGGCCAAGGCCACGTAGAACAAGGCCTGGCTGGCAACCAGCGGGGCGGGTTGGTTCACCACGTACAGGAACCAGAGCTTACTCGCAATGAGCCATGCGGTCGCACCGAAACCGAACACGAACATCAGCGTGCCCAGCCCACCGAAGAAGTGCATGGGTTTCTTCCCGAAGCGGAAGATGTAGCTGATGGTGAGCAGGTCCAGGAAGCCGTTGATGAAACGGTCGAAACCGAACTTGGTGGTGCCGTACTTACGGGCATGGTGCTTCACCACCTTCTCGCCGATCTTGCCGAAACCTTCTTTTTTGGCGATGAAGGGGATGTACCGGTGCATCTCCCCGAAGACCTCGATGTTCTTCACCACGTCGTTCCGGTAGGCCTTCAAGCCGCAATTGAAGTCGTGCAACATCACACCGCTCACCCTGCGCGTGGTCCAGTTGAAAAGCTTGGTGGGCAGTGTTTTGGTGATGGGGTCGTAGCGCTTCTTCTTCCAGCCGCTCACCAGGTCGAAACCCTCCTCCTGGATCATGCGGAACAGCTCCGGGATCTCGTCCGGATCGTCCTGAAGGTCGGCATCCATTGTGATCACCACATCACCATGCGCTGCGCGGAATCCCTCGTTCAAGGCTGGACTTTTACCGTAGTTGCGCCCGAAACGAATGCCTTTGACACGTGCGTCCTGCACAGCAAGACGAACTATCTCAACCCAGGAACCATCGTTACTGCCATCGTCCACCAACAAGATCTCATAGCTCTTGCCCATGGCACCGATGACCCTATGCAGCCGCTCCACCAGAATGGGCAGGGACTCGCGCTCGTTGAGCAAGGGTATCACTATGGAGAGGTCCATGGTGCAAGGATACGGGGTGGAAGTGGACGATGGAGCGGGACTTCATTTCGAAAATCACAAAGCTTTGTGTATTCGGCGTTAACCGGCCCTCCATTCTCCTACCTTTGTGCCGGGGCAAGTCCCGTACGACCAGCTCCCGCTGAATCCCCCAGGTCCGGAAGGAAGCAAGGGCAGGCGGTTGTAGCGGTGCGATGCGGGTCGCTTGCCCCACTTTTTTTTGCCCTAACTGAAGGTTTTCGACCTTCTACACTTGGCAGACCCCCTCATTCGTGATCCTGTGCAGGCTACCTTGGCCGCCATGTCCAACTACACCAAAGTGGTGCTTGTCACCGGTGGATCCAGCGGATTGGGGAAAGCCATTTGTTCGCGTCTTGCGGCAATGGGCCACACGGTTTACGGCACCAGCAGAAAGGCCAGCGAGAGTGAGCAGCCCAATGGTTATCGCTTGGTGGCCATGGACGTGACCAACGAAGGCAGCGTACAGGCCGCCATGGCCGACCTGATCCAGCGCGAAGGCCGCATCGATGTGCTGATAAACAACGCAGGGCTTGGTATCCAGGGCCCGGCCGAGGACATCAGCGTGGAAGAGGCGCAGCGTCTTTTCGATACCAACGTCTTCGGGCCACACCGCCTGTGCCGGGCTGCCCTTCCGCACATGCGCGAGCAGAAGAGCGGTTTGATCATCAACATCAGCAGCGTGGCGGCCAACTTCGGGCTGCCGTACCGCAGCTTCTACAGCGCCAGCAAAGCCGCCTTGGACCGCTATGCCGAAGCGCTGAGCACCGAGGTGGAGCGTTTCGGGGTCACCGTTGTCACCGTGCAACCGGGGGAGTTCAACACCAACATCAAGAATTCGCGGATCACACCGGCAGTGATCTCAGAGGCCCATCGCCCGGGCTACGAAAGGGCCATGGAGATCCTGGGAGGCAGCATGCACTACAGCCGCGATCCCGATGAATTGGCGCGGGTGGTCGCACGCATCATCGCTTCGCCCAAGCCGAAGGTCACCTACATCGTTGCACAAGGCATGCAGAAGCTGAGCGTGCAACTGCGCAAGGTGCTGCCAGGACGCGTGTTCATGGGAATGGTGCGCAAACACTACGAGTAGGCAATGATCACCTACGACTCACGGAACTGGTTCAAGGCGCTGGCGCTGCACCGCAGCGACACCTTCCGGAAGCTGCTGCCTCTGCTCCTGCTGGTGGGCCTGTTCACTCTGGGGGTGGGCTGGCTGGAGGTGAAATACCTCAAGATGTCCTCATCCAGCTTGGTGGTCAACCTGCCGATCATGCACAGCATTCTCGGCTTCGCCATCAGCATGCTGTTGGTGTTCCGCACCAACACGGCCTACGACCGCTGGTGGGAGGGCCGGAAGCTATGGGGCCAGTTGGTGAACACCAGCCGTAATCTGGCCCTCAAGATCGATGCGCACATCGAACCTTCCGACAGCAGTACACGCTCCCTTTTCGCACGATCCATCGCTTTGTTCGCCCATGAAATGCGATTGCATCTTCAACTGGAGAAGACCCGCCTTGCTCTGGATGGTCAACCGCACCCGGAGATCCCTGATTTCGACCGTAGCAAGCATGTACCAGCACAAGTGGCGAAGGTGATGCAACAGCGTATCCTGTCATTGACACGCGCAGGTTCCATAACCGGGGACCAACTGATCGTACTGGACAAGGAGATCGTGCAATTCATGGAGATCTGTGGTGCATGCGAACGGATCAAGAACACTCCCATTCCTTACTCGTACAGCACCTTCATCAAGAAGTTCATTGTGATCTATGTGCTCACCCTGCCCTTCGGCTTTGTATTCTCTTTGGGCTACATCGCGATACCGGTCACCATGTTCATCTTTTACGTGATGGCCAGCTTGGAGCTGATCGCCGAAGAGGTCGAGGACCCCTTCGGCACCGACAGCAACGACTTGCCCATGCAGCGCCTCGCCACAATGATCAAAGGGAATGTGGAAGAGATACTGGGTTGATGCACCGCACCTGAGAACGATCGCTTTGCGATAGACATGCTTGCCACATGGCAGTTAGAGCCACACCCTCCCGAACAGCGCTCCTGATCACCGTAGCCGCGCTCGGGTATTTCGTGGACATCTACGACCTGGTGCTCTTCAACGTAGTGAAGCGGGAGAGCCTCGAGTTCATCCTGGGTGCAAGCGACCCACGGATCAAGGATATCGGCATCAACCTCTTCAACATCCAGATGCTGGGCATGCTGGTGGGCGGCATCCTCTGGGGCGTATGGGGCGACAAGCAGGGGCGCATCACCGTGCTCTTCGGAAGCATACTGCTTTACTCCGTGGCCAACATCGCCAATGCCTTCACCTACGACCTCACCAGCTACGGCATTGTGCGCTTCATTGCTGGCGTGGGACTGGCTGGCGAGCTGGGTGCCGGCATCACGCTGATCACCGAGACCATGCCGCGCAACAAACGGGGCTATGGCACTATGATCGTTGTGGTATTCGGTGCGCTGGGGGCGGTTTTCGCGGCGGAGGTGAATGCCCAAGGACAGTACATCGGCGGCTTGTTGACTTCCATCACCGGCCGCGAATTCATGAACTGGCAGGTAGCCTACATCGTGGGCGGCCTCATGGGCCTGCTGCTGCTGGTCATGCGCGTGGGCACCTTCGAAAGCGGACTCTTCACCCAAATGAAGGAGAAGGTGTTGAAGCAAGGCGATGTGCGCATGCTATTCACCGATCGGAAACGAGGCTTGCGTTACCTCAGCTGCATTCTGATCGGAGTACCCGTGTGGTACGTGATCGGCGCGTTGGTCAACCTCTCTCAGGATGTCTTCGTACCCGAATTCGGGATCGACACGAGCAGCCTTGACGAGAAGGGCTTACGCACCATCAACGGCACTGCCATCAAATACGCGTACATCGGTCTTAGCATAGGCGATCTGCTCAGCGCACTCCTGAGCCAGCTATGGCGCAGCCGCAAGAAGGTGATCTTCCTCTACCTCGGACTCAACCTGACACTAACACTATTCTTTCTTTTCGGCTTGCGGGGTGCGACCATCGAACTCTACAACTGGACGTGCCTGGCGCTCGGGGTGGCTACCGGGTACTGGGTGCTTTTCGTAACGGTGAGCAGCGAACAGTTCGGTACCAACATTCGAGCGACCGCTGCCACCACCACGCCCAACTTCGTGCGCGGCAGTGTTTGGCCCATCACCAATGCGTTCAAGTACCTCGCAATGCCACTGGGCAATGTGACCGGCTCGTTGGTGGTCGGCCTTCTGTGCATCGGGGCGGCATTCTGGGCCACCACCCGCATCCACGAGACCTTCGATAGCGACATGGACTTCGTGGAAGAGTGAAGGCTACCACGACGGACCCCGCCTCCACCCGAAGGCGAAGGCGGGGCCGCTTCATGCTCAACGTACCGGAGCAGTCGTTACCGCATCATGAACACGGAGCTCCGTCCATAGCGCACGTATTCCACGAACACGCTACGAGGCATCTTGTGCTGCTGTGACCGTTGAGCGCCGCAACGCATTCAATGCGGCAATTGGAACCGTACGCCAAGATCCTACTACTTGCCGCTATAGGCCCGCAACATCCAGAGATCCTTTTCCATTGCGGTGATGTTGTCCCCGACCATGGTGGAACTCGCTTCATCGCCCGCGATATCGGCAAGCTTCAAGGCTTCGCGTTGCAGACCGATCAAAGTGGTCATGTCGGCCATTACGCAGGCCAC
>JBBEDG010000081.1:0-6608 GCA_040881405.1 Flavobacteriales bacterium
TGTTCGGGTAGCGTTACCCGAACACGGTCATCGCGAGGGCCAAAGGCCTGAAGCGATCTCGTAACGCGCGCAGCGCCCCCTTACTCCCCCACCATCCCCATCACCTTCTCCACCACATCCTCCACGCTCGGCTTGCTGAAGTAGTCGCCATCGCTGCCATAGGCGGGACGATGGGCCTTCGCGCTGAGCGTGCTTGGTGTGGCATCCAGGTACTGGTAACCGCCCTGCACCTCCAGGATCTGTTGAAGGATGTATGCACTGGCACCACCGGGCACATCCTCGTCCACCACCAGTAGGCGGTTGGTCTTTTGCAGGCTCTCTACGCAGGTGTGTGTGCGGTCGAAGGGGAGGAGGGTGCGGACATCGACCAACTCTACGCTGATGCCCAATTCGGCCAAGCGCTCTGCGGCTTGTGCGCAGATGTTGAAAGTGCTTCCGTAGCTCACCACGGTAATGTCCGTTCCTTCGCGCACCACTTCGGGAATGCCGATGGGAACGGTGAACTCGCCGAGGTTGCTGGGCAAACGTTCCTTGCTACGGTAGCCGTTGAGACATTCGATCACCAATGCGGCGTCGTCGCTTTGGAGCAGGGTGTTGTACATGCCGGCGGCCTGCTGCATGTTGCGGGGTACGCACACCACCACGCCGCGCGCGGCATTGATGATCATGCCCATGGGACTACCGCTGTGCCACACACCCTCCAAGCGGTGGCCACGAGTGCGGATGATCAGCGGAGCCTTCTGCCCGCCCTTGGTGCGCCACTGGATGGTGGCCAGATCATCGCTGATGCCTTGGATGCAATAGAGCAGGTAATCCAAGTACTGGATCTCGGCGATGGGGCGCAGTCCGCGCAAGGCCATGCCCAAACCTTGCCCCAGAATGGTCGCTTCGCGTATGCCGGTATCGCTCACGCGGGTCTCGCCGAAGCGCGCCTGCATGCCTTCCATGCCTTGGTTCACGTCGCCGATCTTGCCGGTGTCCTCTCCGAACATCAGTATCAGCGGTTCCTTCTCGAAGAGCGCCGCGAAGTTGTCGCGGATGATGATGCGGCCGTCCACCTCCTCGTCGCTGTCATATCGTGCTGGCACTTCGCTCACGTTCAGTGCGCTGTGTGTGCTTTCGCTATACAGGTGGCTGCCATAGCGCTCACCGTTCCGGGCCATGGCCGAATCGATCCAATCGGCAAGGGGCTTTCGAGCAATGGGATCCGCGCTGCGACTTGCTAGCATTGCCCTGCGCGCGGCGCTCAGCACTTCCTTACGACCGGGGCTCAGTTCAGCGCGCAGGTCGCTGGCCAGCTTGGTAATGGTGGCCGACGCCGTGGTGTCCTCGCTGAAGCGTGCACCGGAAAGGCCTTCGATCAAGAAGGCCGCATCGTTCAGCTCCGCCTTGATCTCGTCCTGGAAAGCCGCCCAAGCCGCCTTCTGCGCCGAGCGCACATCGGCCTTGGCCTGCTTCTCGATGGCGTCCAGTTCTTCTTCCGTTGCAATGGCCTCGCCACCGGGTCTGAAGTTCAGGACCCACTCGCGGAACTTCACGTTACAGTCGTACACCTTGTACCACTCCAGCAAGGGAACTTCCTGGATCGGCTTGCCATCCTTGTCCCGGATCCAGTCGGAAATGGCGCTCTTGTAGCGTTCGTGACTGCCGCTGGTGCTGTGGCCTTGCGGCTGGGTCACCTCCTCCACGTGTATCAGGCAGGGCACATGCTCTTCGCGGCACAGCGCGATGGCCTCTTCGTACACGCGGTTCAAGCCGGCGTAGTCCCAGGCCTTGGTCTTGTACAGGCGGATGCCGTTGGTGCCTTCCTCCTTGCGGAAGCCTTCCAGCAGGGTGCTGATGCTGCCCTTGGTGGTCTGGAAGTCCTTGCTGACGCTGATGCCCCAACCGTCGTCCCACACGCTCATGGCCAGCGGGACCTGCAGCACACCGGCCGCGTTCATGGTCTCCCAGAAGTGGCCTTCGCTGGTACTGGCGTCGCCGATGGTTCCGAAGGCCACCTCATTGCCTTTGTCGGTAAGATGTGTGCGGTCGTGCAGTTCGGGGCTGTTGCGGAACACCTTGCTGGCTTGTGCAAGGCCCAGCAGGCGCGGCATCTGCCCGGCCGTTGGGCTCATGTCCGGACTGGAGTTGGGCTGGGCCATCAGGTCCTTCCATTCACCATCTTCATTCAAGCTGCGGGTGGCGAAGTGGCCGTTCATGCTGCGGCCGGCGCTGCTGGGATCGGCATTCACATCGGCATGGGCGTAGAGCTGCGCGAACCACTGCTGCACGGTGAGCTCGCCAATGGCGAACATGAAGGTCATATCGCGGTAATAGCCGCTGCGCCAATCGCCGTTGCGGAACTGTTTGGCCATGGCCACTTGGGCCAGCTCCTTGCCATCGCCGAAGATGCCGAACTTGGCTTTTCCAGTGAGTACTTCCTTGCGCCCCAGCAGGCTGGCCTCGCGGCTTTCGGTCACTAAACGGTAGTCGCGGAGTATCTCCTCGCGCACCTCCTCCAGGGTCATGCCTTCCTCCACGGTGGCGGCTTGTTCATTGCTTGCCATGGCTTTGCTTTCGATAGGTTCCAAAGGTAGCGTTCACGGGGTATCGGGGCCGGCTGCTTATTGGGTCAAGCTTGCTACCGGGATCGAACTACCTTTGGAAACATGCTTAAAGATCTTATCGAGATCGACCGTGAGGCCTTTGGTGCCTTACTTGCTCGCAATCATGTTAGCAAGCTCTATGCATTCGGGAGTAGCGTACACGGTCCGTTCAACGCAGATAGCGATGTTGATGTGTTGGTGGAGATCGATGCTGCGGACGATGTAGCCGGCAGGATGCTCATCAATGTCTGGAACGGTTTGGAAGACCTGTTCAAACGGCCAGTGGACCTGCTTACTCCAAGTTCCTTGCGCAATCCCTACCTGCGTGCTGAGATCGAACGCACCAAGCAACTTATCTATGACGGATCGAAGCGCTAAGTATTGGTCTGACATACTCGTTGCGATAGAGGAGATACGTGCCTTTGTTGTGGGTGTGGATACGCTTAACGCGTATGTGCGCGATCTGAAAACCAAGCGTGCTGTGGAGCGAAGCTTGGCAATAATTGGCGAAGCGATGAACCTTTTGACCAAGCTCGACCCAGACCTCAAAGTACCTAGTGCACGAGCGATCGTAGGGATGCGAAATCGACTCATCCATTCCTACGACAATGTGGATGACAAGATCGTTTGGGAAGTTGTAAGGGTTGACCTCCCTGAACTGGAAGCTGTGGCGCTAAAGCATCTTCCAACCATCGAATAAATGGGACTAGTGACCTGCTCCAATTGATCGTTGACGATCTTGGGGAACTGCGTTATTCCTGAAAGGGACTGGAACCAACAACATTGGAACAGACACTTGAGTAACGTTCAAGGCACCTATTAATGCGGCTCCCCGATCACGCACACACCTACCTGGGGATGCGGAAAACAATTGGGGTCCACGGGTAGGTCGAAGTCGGTGGGAAGCGCTTCGAGCAGAACGAAGTTGTTGATGCCCAAGGCCTCTTCCACCTTTTCATTCCACGAAGTGAGCGCCGTGCGTGCTTGACCTTTCCGAGTCTGAGCCATCAAGTCATCCAGGTTGTCCGACAAGCGTTTGCTGTGTACTGTGTGGATCATTCGTGCACGTTCCACATCCACACCGGGCTCGTTCAAGGCCTGTTCCATGCGGCGTCTTTCCAGCTCACAGAGGTCGAAGTATATGTTCAGGAAGGCGCGCGTCCATGGTTTAGCGGGAGCTGCATGAATGGAGCGCATTTCGTCGAATACGGCCATGGAATAATGCTGGAGTTCCCTGCCGGTCGTGTCCAATGCGAGGTACAGATAGGCTTTCAGCTCCACCTTGTTCGGGTCCGGCAGGCCATTGGCTCGTGGTGCCCAGGTGCGCTGCACATGTCCAAGGTCAAGACGCGCATCAGGCGACCATGCGGTATGGATGGGCCGCAGCAGATCGTATTCCCGCTCCTGCTCGTTGTACCATGCACTGGCCCGCACGTCGTTCTCGGCAATGAAGGCTTGGTCGCGTAACTGGCGCTCAGTGGGCAATGGCGGCGACATACGTTGCCAAAAGGCAGGGTTCTCCGGCATCCATGCGATCATGCGATATTCCTCCAGCCCGGCGGTCCATGGAAAGAGCGTGGGTATGAACGGCGAGCCGAGATCGAAGGCATGCATCACCGCCTGTGTGTGGAAACTCTCCTGGAAGCCATTGCCGGAATACGTGGTATGGTATTCCAGTTCCATCACTTCGGGCAAATAGGGTGCGCTGGTGCTCCAGGTCTGTTCGTAGCGCATGTCCACGGCATCTATCCTTCCGCCGGGTAGCAAGGGCACGAAGGGATGTTGAACGCAATCGGTACAACTCAGTTCAAGCGATCGCACCTGCGCTGTGCCGGCTTTGAGCCACAGGTCCAGGGTGAAACCCATTCGCGGGTCACCCCGTGGCACCACGCGTACATGGTCCACACCGTCGGGACCACTACCCACGCTTACCCACTCCGCTTGGTGGTCCTTTTTCAAGCTGCGCGCATTCCTATGGGCGAAGGGTGAGCTGGGGAATGCACCCACTTTGGCGTGTATGTCCAGCAAGGCGAAAGCACGTGCTGTGTTGAAGTTGATGAAGTGTCGGTCGTTCTTCGGCGTGATGCCGACGCGACCTTGCTGGAAGTCCAGTCCAGTAAGCATTGCTGCTCTGAAGTTCGCGCTGTAGTACGCTTGCAGCACCTCCACCGGCTGGTCTTCGCTGTGGGTCTCCATGCCGAAGAACAGCTTGCTTTTCACAGCAGGCGCGTTCCACAGCCAGGCGGATGCCGCCAACACACGATCGTACAAGTCCTCGCCAGGCCGCACTTCCGCAGTGGCGAGTTGCACCGTAGCCCTATGGAGCGGAACGTCGCCACCATTGCGCAAGGCGCTGAAGGGAAGGACCACGGTACGGTATCCCACGTAGGTGATCCGGATACTGTCCTGGGGAGCAAGCACCGGCAATTGGAAGCGCCCTTCAGCATTGCTAATGGTGCCGCGTGTGGTGCCCTGCACCTGCACGGTGGCGTAGGGTAGGGCACTTCGCTCCTCCGCGTCCACCACGCGACAGGTAAGGGGGGCCTGTGCTGCAAGTGTTCCAGCCAACAGGCATCCGAGGGGGATAAGAACGTTGCGCATGTGATGAAGGTACGCATTTGGAAGCTTCTAACTTCGTTCCTCAACTTCCTCTTGCCATGCCCGCCGAAGCCAAGACCCGCCCCACAACCGCCAGCGTAAGTGACTTCTTGGATGCACTGCCCACCGAGCAGCAGCGCAACGATAGCCGCGCGCTGGTGAAGCTCATGCAGGACTCCACGCAGGAGAAACCCGTGCTCTGGGGACCCTCCATCATTGGTTTCGGAAGCATGCCCCTGAAGTATGCCAGCGGAAGGGAGCTGGACTGGCCCATCATCGCTTTCAGTCCCCGCAAAACAGCACTTACGATCTATCTTACTTGCGACATCAAACAGTACCAGCCTCTGCTGGAGAAGCTCGGCAAACACAGCACAGGCGTGGGTTGCCTCTACATCAAGCGACTAAGCGATGTGGACAGCAAGGTGCTGGCGAAGCTGGTGAAGGTGGCGTTGGGGTAGGGGCGAAGCATTGGTCCGCACCTGCTTGAACGGCTGCGGGTTCCAAGTGCCAGCGCTCTTGGGAGCAATGGATCGCTTGGCGCGTAGATCCCGTATTGCGGCTTACGAGATTCCTTCGCTTGCTTGCCTGCGGCAGCAAGCTCGGCTCCGATAGGTATCGGAGGACGGTAAGGGGCTAACGATCCACGCGTCTCACCCTGAAAGAGCGTTACAGATGTAACCGTACCGTCGACCCATGCTGAGCGAAGTCGAAGCGGGGTCGACAAATGCAATCCGTACTGCAAAAAAAAAACACCCCCCAACGCTCGCATCTTACGAGCGGAACTGCGACCTGCTACCGATCCTACCGATCGGTGCTTACAGGGCGGCGTAGGCCAGCATCGCGAACACGATGATGATGCCATAAAGCACGGCGGCCAGTGTAGTGGAGGGCGTGCGGCGGATGAACGAGATCATGACAAAGGGTCTTTATGCATGGTTGACGCGACCAAGTGTGCTGGGTTGTCCGGGAATACCGGTATTAACAGAGATTTCACAGTTCCGTTGCACCGGCAGCGGACGATCGTGATCCACTACTGGAGTTCAAAGATGCTGCCTTCCCTGATTCAGTGTTACCCGGCTACCACCGCGAACATGTAATCCTGGCTGGCGTCGCGAAGTACACCGGTAGCAACAGCGACCGCGACATCATACACTACGGAAAATAGGCGGCGTTACCCCTCATTTGGTGAGCTTGGCGCAGGAACCGTCATCGTGGACGTGCGGGAATTGGCGGTCAACGCATTCTCACATCTGTCATTGCGAGCCTGACTGCCGTTAGGCAGGCAACGCGAAGCAGCACATCTCCACATCCTGTCATCTCCACATCCTGTCATTTTCACATCCTGTGATCTCCACTTTTCAATTCTCCCCACCCCCGAAGGCGTAGCTCACGGTGTTGGCCCCCATGCGCAGGGCTTTCGTG
>JBBEDG010000082.1:0-6599 GCA_040881405.1 Flavobacteriales bacterium
GCCTCCATCAACACCGCAGTGTTGATCGGACAAGGTTGCGCCACTGGGATACGCATGCAGGTCGGCCGATCTTTGGGAAGCACTGGAAAGCCCCGAAGGAACATGGCCAACAAGCGTTTCCACATCGACAAGACCGAGACCTCCCCGCAGATCGATCTCGACTTGGACAACGGTGTCATGGACTTCATTGGCCGCTCGCTGCCCCACAATTCCGAACAGTTCTATTCCCGTGTTTACCACTGGTTGGAGGAATACCTCAACGAACCCAAGGGCGAAACAACGGTGAACATGAAGCTCGATTATCTGGATACCAGCAGCAGCAAGCACCTTTACAATATCTTCCAGAAGCTGGATGCCGTAAGTGAGCGTGGCCAAAAGGTGCAAGTGAACTGGCACTACGAAAGTGGTGATGATGAAATGGCCGAAACGGGTAAGGACTACCAAAGCTTCTTCGGCATGGATTTCAGGTTCATCGAGGTTCAGGAGCTCTTCTGAACGAACGGTTCGACAGCTCTCCACACTCCGCTCCTTGCTACTTTCGGCACCCGGTGCGGCACAATCGTCGGCATGCGGTCCTCCATGTCGGAACGTAAGGTCTTCACCCTTCAGCAGCTTAGTGCTTCCATCAAGAAGAGCATCGACGATGCCACAGGTGGACATGCGTTCTGGGTGAAGGCCGAGATCGCAGGCATCAATTCGCAGAAGCACGTTTACGTGGATCTGGTGCAGCACAAGGACGGAGTTCGGGTCGCCGTAATGCGTGGAATCATCTGGCAGTACCGCATGGGTGCTGTGCGCCAAGCACTGGGCGAAGAGCTGCCGAACATCCTGAAGGAAGGGGCCGAGATCATGTTCCTGGCCCGGGTCCAGTACAGCGCGCTCTACGGAATGGCCCTGCATATCGAGGATGTGGACCTGGCCTACAGCTTGGGTGAGCTGGAGCGTCGCAAAAAAGCAACCATCGATACGCTGCGTGCCGAAGGACTGTTCGACCTGAACCGCGCACTGCCCGAGCCGCTCGTGATACAACGCCTGGCCTTGATCACCTCCGTGGGTTCCGCTGCCTACGCGGACTTCATGCAGCACCTGAAAGCGAACGAATACGGTTATAAGTTCCACATCGCTGTGTTCCCGTCATCGGTGCAAGGCGATGGTGCGCCAGCCGAACTGCGGGCTGCGCTCACGAAGATCGACCCGACACTCTTCGATGCGGTGATCCTGATCCGTGGTGGAGGATCGAAGCTCGATCTGGAAGCCTTCAATGATCTGGAACTATGCCGCGCCATAGCCCGCGTGCCCATTCCTGTGATGACCGGCATCGGGCATGATGTGGATGTTTCGGTGGTGGATATGATCGCCAAAAGTCCGCACAAGACACCAACTGCCATCGCCGACCACCTGATCGACAAGTGCCTGTACTTCGAGACAAGCTTGAACGGTTTTCTGGTTGGGATCCAGCGCGTGATGGCAGAAACCTTCACGGAGCGCAAGGAACGCATGAGCGCCTATGTGGAGATGCTTCGGCAGCGCCCTACCTCCTATTGCCAGCAGGAACGCGGCAGGATGCAGACCGCCGTGGGCCAATTCGCGCGCACGGCCACCGAACAGTTGAAAGAACTTGGGAAATGCTTGGACCAGCACACAAATGCACTTGCGGTATTGCCCATGCGCCGCGTGAAACAAGTTGAGGATCCACGACTACGGGAGCAGCGCATGCTGCTGGAGCAGTTCGCCAGCCGAGGCATGCGGGCCTTGCTGGACAGGGTGCATGGCATGCAGGACGCCATTCAACTGCTGGATCCGGACAAGATCATGGCCCGAGGATTCAGCGTAGCCCGATATCAAGGCGAGCCGGTAGTGGACCCAAGGTTGCTGAACGTGGGAGACATCCTTGAAACGACCTTTGCACGCGGCCGAACACGGTCCACCATAAACTCCATCGAGCCCAATGGCTGAGGAACGAATAACCTACGAACGGGCCTACGAGGAACTCGAGGCGATCATGCAGGAACTGCAGGAGGACAAGATCTCCGTGGACGAACTAACTACCAAGGTGAAGCGTGCTGCGGAACTGATCACCTTTTGCAACGACATGTTGCGAAGCACAGAGACCGAGGTGAACAAGATCGTGAAGAAGCTGGGTTTGTAGGACAAGCATCCTGCTTGTCCCACAAACCCAACGAAAGCTCAAAACCTCAGCTCCTTCCGGAGCTTAGCAGTAAAGGCACAGCTGTAGCGCTGTTCTCTTGCTAGCGCTCGTCAACAAGCAGGATGCCTGTTGGGCGAATCCAGCTTCTGAAGAAAACACAAGCTCGTTCAAAGGCATCGCAGCATAACTGTAGCGCTGTTCTCTTGCTAGCGCTCGTGGACAAGCAGGAGGCTTGTCGGGCGAACGATCACCAACGAGTTGCTCTGCTTCCCGTTTGCTCTCGCTCGTGGACAAGCGGGACGCTTGACCTACAACAGGTCGTTCGCAAGATTTGCAAGCGGGCTTCGCTCCCCTTTCTCCAAGGTGATGTGCGCGAAGAGCGGGTCGCCCTTGGCCTTGTCGATGAGGTAGCTTAGTCCGTTGCTTTCGGTATCCAGGAAGGGTGTATCGATCTGGTGTACATCACCGGTGAAAACGATCTTGGTGCCTTCCCCTGCCCTACTGATCACGGTCTTGATCTCCAGCGGCGTTAGGTTCTGCGCCTCATCCACAATGAAGAAGATATTGCTCAGGCTGCGGCCCCGGATGTAAGCGAGCGGTGCAATGGAGATCTTCTCGTTCTCCAACATCTCGTCGATACGCTTCGGCGTGCTGTCGTGCTTCTCGAACTGACCTTTGATGAGCTTCAGGTTGTCCCAGATGGGTTGCATATAAGGATCCAATTTGCTTTGGATGTCGCCGGGCAGGTAACCAATGTCCTTATTGCTCAAAGGCACCACCGGCCGGGTGACATAGATCTGGCGGTACTCGCGGCGTTGTTCCAGCGCGCAGGCCAGAGCCAGTAGCGTCTTGCCGGTACCAGCAGCACCCTGCAGCGTCACCAATTTGATCTCGGGATCCATGAGCGCGCTCATGGCCAGGGCCTGCTCGGCGTTCTTGGGGCCAATGCCGAAGATGCTCTTCTTCTCCACGCGGTCCACCATATTGGTGCGAGGATCGTACTTGGTAAGGATGCTCTTCTTCTTGTGTTTCAGGATGAAGAAGTGGTTGCCCTTGGGTTTCTGCAGCTCCAACTCCTCCACCGGCATGCTGCCGCGCTCGAAGAGTGCGTCGATGCGCTCCTCGGGCACATCCTCGTGCACAGTTCTACCGGTATAGAGCTTCTCTCGCACATCGCGCACCTTGCCGGTGAGGTAATCCTCAGAGGCTATGTTGAGGCTCTTGGCCTTCAGTCGAAGGGCGATGTCCTTGGTGACCAGCACCACTTTCTTGTCCTTGTTCTGCCGCTGCATGGTGAGCGTGGCATTCAGGATCTGGTGGTCTGCCTTGGCATCGTCGAAAACCTTGGTGGCATCCACCCCATTCAGGTCGTGCTTGGCCACCACAATGAACCTGCCCCGTGCGGGACCGTCCAGTGGTTGCCAATCGCTAAGTGCGTCCTGTTTCGCTAATTGGTCGAGGTGTCGGATGAACTCACGCGCCTCGAAGTTTATGGTATCGTTTCCTTTCTTGAAGGTGTCGAGTTCTTCGAGCACCTGTATCGGTATGGCGACATCGTGCTCCTCGAAGCTGTCTATCGCGGAATGGTCGTAGAGGATAACTGAGGTATCCAACACGAAGATCTTTCGTTCTTTCTTCTTCATTCGATCAAGGAACGTTGTTGATCAAATTTACCGGCCCAAAAAGGGTCTCCCACCCCTGTACTCAACACTTATCCACGATCGATCGTGTCGTTGTAGCGATCATTACGCCCGCATGCACAGGCCATGAATTAACAGTTAAATAAGCTCCGAATGGGGGCAAAATGAAATGGGGACCACCGTGCTGGCGATCCCCACTTCCATCCAGAATGCACCGTAGCGCCCTCTGTATGCCTTCATTCTCGGTGCATGGTTCCTTCAAGCCGAAGCTTGTTGATACCCTACGCGTCGGTCGGCGGTATTCGTCTGGCGTAACACCCGGTCGGCCATACCGCAAGGCCTCTTACCAGACCTCTTGAGATACCGTCAGGTATCACTGCGCATCGCCCACCTTTCCGAACCAAAGCGTCCAAGCCTAGGCTTGGTCACAAAGAACAATTAGTAGGACCAAAGTATCGCGGTGATGGAAGGGTTACCAAATTTTGAACGCACAGCTTTTGCACAAGTTGTGAACGGCTTGTTCAAGGGGCAACGTGGACCACACGCAGAACCGCTTCACCTCGGCTGGTTGCGAGCCGCAGGATGTGCACTCCTGTGGCAACACCGCGCAACGCAATACGAACCTGGCCTTCGGTTCCAATGCTTGTGGGTGCTGGTAGCAACCTACCACTTGCATCCAACAGAACAATACCCAACAACCTGGCCTCACCCAAGTCCAACACATGTTGATCCCCTTCCTGCCCCAGCCAGCGAACCACGCCATTGGCTGTGGCGGCTTCTTGGATGCCTGTGCATGGATCTATGACCACAGCAACAATGGCCTGCGCACTGGAACATGGGACGGTACCGGTCACCGTGTAAGTGTACACGCCCTGTATAGCTGTTGCGGGATCGAGCAGACCAGAAAAGGGCGATCCGTTGGGATCAGTCCATGTTCCCCCGGTTGCAGCACCCAACACGCCCAACAGTGACAGCTGACCACTGTTCACACAGAGTGTGATCGAAGTGCTGGTGCCCGCATTGGGAGCTTGGGTCAAGGCAACGGTTACCACTGCAGCATCCTGCGGGCATCCTCCCGGGCAATTGGTGGTGTAGGTATACTGGCCGGGCGGATCTGTTGCGGGGTTTAAAAAGCCGCTGAAGGCCCCGCCGCCAGGGCCGGTCCATGCCCCACAGCTGGAAACCCCGGAACCCAGTGTGGTGAGCAAGTTCACCGGCGCGCTCGTACTGCATAGTGCCAAGCTGCTACCCGAACCGGCGAAGGGTGCTTCGGAAACGGCGATGTCCACCGCATTCGGCGTGCCCACCACCAATGGCGCTGATGCCACCACACGTACGCGATAGCCAACACCTGGCGCCGTGCCCGCAGGAACGGTACCCACGATCGTCCCAGATGCGGTGGATAAAAGACTGCCGATGACCACCGGCGCTGCGAACCCGCCCGTCGCGTTGGATAATTCCGCCGTGAAGATGTTCGCAGGGCCGAAGGATCCGCTCACGGTGTAAGGAATGTTGATGGTTCCGCTCTGGCATACTGCCGTGGGGCTCGCAAGGCCGGTACTTACGGTGGAAGGAGCCGCAGCAGCGGAGGTGATGCGTACATCGTCGATACCGAAACCGGGATCCTGTGCACTGGTGGTGGACCCGTTCACGAAACGGAATCCGAAACGCAGTGTGGCGTGCCCGCTGAATTCGGGCAGAGTGATGTTCTGCTGCACCCAGGAAGACTGGTTGCGGTACTGCACAATGGGGCTTGAGATGAGATTCCACGAGCTTCCTCCATTGGTGCTGTAGTACACTTCACCATAGTTATTAGCGCCTCCACCGCAGAGCCACCAGAAGGAAAGCGTCACATCACCCGCACCAAGGGTGTTCACATCGGCACCCATTCGGGTGAAGTGGTTCGCTGGGTTCGCACACAGACCATCGGCAGCGAGGAAACAGCAGTTGAGGACACCACTGTTGGCTGCTGCCACGCTGGTGGTATGCAGGTAGTTGCCGTTGGCATTGCTGATCCCTGCTGGCTGCCCTGCTGTTGTGGCCACATTGAACGGAAGTGGAAAGCCCAAACAGACAACATTGCCCGTTCCGCCGGAATAGACATTGTTGATCAACCACGTGTTATCGTTGTTGGCCGTGGACCCTACATCCGTTGTGTTCAACACGAATGTTGAAGTGGGTCCTTCGAAGTCCTCTGAAAACAATAGCTGCTGACCGAGCATAGCGCCTGGGAGGAATGCCAATGCTGCGAGTACGAGATGCTTCATGTGTTCAACGTTTGGACCAAGATAACCGAAGTTCGCGATCGGTGCCACCAAACGAGAACGGGCCGCTCCCGTGGTGGTGCGGCCCGGTCGGCCCTGCATCTTAGGAACAGTACTCAACGCTGTACAGCCACGGAACGACGCATTAATTCAACACCCTGGTCGGTGGTGATGCGCAACACGTAATTGCCGTTGGCGATGTCGCGGATATCCAAGGTCACCTGCCCTTCCATGCGCTTGGTATCCTGGTCGAGCACAACACGTCCGCTGAGATCGATGATACTGATACGCACCTGTGCTTCCGTAAGGCCATCGATCAGCAAACGATCATTGGCTGGGACGGGGTGCACCTTGATGTCGCTTCCTGCCGGACCATCCAGTCCTGTTGAGATCACGTTCACCGCTTCTGAGAGCAGCTGACAGTTGGTGCCGAAATTGGCAACCACAGCATAAGAACCCGAAGCTACGGCCGTGATGCTTTGGGCGATCTCACCAGGGATCGCATTCCCGTTGAACAGCCATGTGTAGCCTTGGGAGGCAGGGGCG
>JBBEDG010000083.1:0-6534 GCA_040881405.1 Flavobacteriales bacterium
TAGGCATCCAGCAGATCATCGCGTAGCTGGAAAGCCAGACCGAGGTGTTCGCCAACACGGCCCGATCGCTCACGCTCGTTGCTGGGTGCGTTCGCCACGGCTGCACCGATCTGCAATGCGCAGGATAGCAGCACAGCGGTCTTCAAGCGGATCATCTCCAGGTATTCGTCCAACGCCACATCCGCGCGGTCCTCGAAATCCATGTCGTGCTGCTGTCCTTCGCACACTTCCAGCGCATAGCGGCTGAAGAGTTCGCTCACCACATTATCGCGTCCCATCAATTGGTAGGCCTTCACCAGCATCGCATCGCCGCTCAGGATGGCAGCGTTCACGTTCCATTTGGCATGCACGGTGGGCTTGCCGCGACGCAGCGGTGCGGCATCCATGATGTCGTCGTGCATCAGGGTGAAGTTGTGGAAGAGCTCGATACCCAGCGCTTCGTTCAAGGCATCTTCGGCCCTACCCCCGAACAGTTCGCAGCCCATGAGCACCGCTGCCGGGCGCACACGTTTTGCGGGCAACTGCATCAGATAGGCCATGGGCGCATAAAGCCCAGTGTCCGGCAGCGCCGCTATCCATTCCTCGATGCGGGCCTCCACGCGTGCCCTGTGTTGCTCGAAACCCTCCATGGCTTTCAGTCCTGTACCAGCTTCAACAGATATTCACCGTAGCCGCTCTTCACCAAGGGCTGCGCCAGTGTTCTCAGTTGCTCCAGATCGATGAAGCCACGCTTGTAGGCCACCTCCTCGATGCAACCGATGCGCAGGCCTTGCCGCTCCTCTATGACCTGCACGAACTGCGCGGCCTGCATCAGCGAGCGGAATGTGCCGGTATCCAGCCAGGCGGTGCCACGGTCCAGTATCTCCACATGCAAGGTGCCCCGCCGCAAGTACTCGCGATTCACGTCCGTTATCTCGTATTCGCCACGCGCGCTGGGCTCCAATGCGGCGGCTATCTCCACCACGCTGTTGTCGTAGAAATACAGGCCGGGCACGGCGAAGTTGCTCTTGGGCTTCAGCGGTTTCTCCTCGATGCTGATGGCGCGGTTCTCCGCATCGAACTCCACCACGCCATAGCGTTCCGGATCGCTCACGTGGTAGGCGAATACCAGACCGCCTTTCGGCGTGGTGTGCGCGCTGAGCATGCGACCCAGCCCACGGCCGTAGAAGATGTTGTCGCCCAGGATGAGCGCCACGGGATCGTTGCCGATGAATTCCTTGCCAATGACGAAAGCCTGCGCCAGGCCGTTGGGAACGGACTGCTCCGCGTATTGGAAGGAGCAACCGAGCTGCGAACCATCGCCCAACAATTTGCGGAAACTGGGCAGATCGTGCGGTGTACTGATGATCAGGATCTCGCGGATACCAGCCGCCATGAGCGTACTCAGCGGATAGTATATCATCGGCTTATCATACACCGGCATTAGCTGCTTGCTCACTGCCAGTGTAAGCGGGTGCAGACGGGTACCGGAGCCACCGGCCAGGATGATGCCTTTCATACGTATCCTCAGTCGTTATCGGGTTGCGGTTTGGAGGGAACACCGTTGTCCCCACCACCGTTCGTTGTGTTCTCGGCCAGGTCCTTGTCCACTTCGCTATCGTCCTCCTCGTCCATCATCTTCACCATGGGATCCTCGAAGGATGGAGTGGTAAGGACCTTATCGAAACTGAGCAGGAGCGATGGCAGGATGATCACGTTGGTGAACATGGCCACAAGCAAAGTGAAGGAGACCAGTAGGCCCAACGCTTGTGTTCCACCGAAGTCGGAGAACACGAAGAGGCTGAATCCACAGAAGAGCACAATACTGGTGTACAACATGCTGACACCTGCTTCCCGGATGGCTTGGAACACCGCAGCATGGATATCATGCCCGGTAAGCTTCAACTCCTGGCGGTACTTGGCCAGATAGTGGATGGCATCGTCCACCGAGATGCCGAATGCGATGCTGAAGACCAGGATGGTGCTGGGTTTGATCGGTATGCCGAGGTATCCCATCAGCCCGGCCGTCATGATGAGCGGCACCAGATTGGGGATCAGCGATATGAGCACCATCCGGAACGAATTGAAGAGCAGGGCCATGAGGCCGGAGATCAGAATGACCGCCAACAGCAGCGAGACCACCAGGTTCTTCACCATGTACTTGCTGCCTTCCAGGAACACCACACTGGTACCAGTGAGCACCACGCGGTACTTCTCCGGATCGAAGATGCTGTCCACTGTGGCGCGCAGATCCCCTAGCAGCACATCCATGCGCGCTGTGCCCACATCGGCCACCTGCATGGTAAGGCGTGTCACCTGCCGATCCTCGTCCATGAAGCCACGGGCCACACCGCCTTGGTCGCGCATGCCTTCCAAATAGGGCGCTATGAACTGGTCCGGGCCACTGCTCTTGATCAGTTGGTACTTCTCGGGATCGCCACCGTAGAAGGCCTGCTTGGTGAACTTGACCGCATCGGCGATAGAGATGGAACGGGACAGCTCCGGATACAGGGCCAGCGAATCCTGCAGTCGCGATATGCGCTTGAGGTTCACCTCCTTCAGCGCCTGCCCCTTCTTGCGGGTGTCCACCATCACTTCCAAAGGCATCACGCCATTGAACACCGACTCGAAGAAACGCAGGTCCTGCATCACCGGATCGTCCATGGGCAGGTCGTCCACCACGCGGCTTTCGTTCTTCAAACGCACCACACCAAGTAGCCCGACAACAACGAAGAATCCGGTAACCGCATAGACCAAGGGACGACGGTATTGCACCAAGTGGATGATGTACGCTGTCGCACGATCGACCCAGCGGCGCTCCAAGTGTGCCAGGTGCCGGTCCGTAGGCGTGTTCTGTAAGCTGAACAGGATCGGCACCAACAGGATGCTGAGGGCGAACACGGCCATGATGTTGATGGCCGCCACCACACCGAACTGCTTCAGCACATCGCTGTAGGTGAGCACGAAGGTGGCGAAGCCAGTGGCGGTGGTAGCGTTGGTGATGAACGATGCTTTGCCGATCCGGTAGATAACCCGGCTCAGCGCCTTCATCTGGTTCTTGTGCTTCGCGAATTCGTAGTGGTACTTGTTGATCAGAAAGATGCAGTTGGGTATGCCGATCACCACGATTAGCGGGGGAATGATGGCCATGACCGAGGTGAGCTTGTAGCCCAGCAGGCCTATGGTGCCCACGGCCCAGATCACACCCACTACCACCACCAGCAGACAGATCATCATCACACGCCAGCTCTTGAAGAACAGGAGCAGCAGCAGTGACACGGTGAAGATCATGAGCAGCACGAACATGACCATCTCGCTCTTGGTGCGCTCGGTGACCACCGTACGGATGAAGGGCAGGCCACTGCGGTACACCTTGAAGCGGTTATCCGCGAACTCGTCCACCCGATCGGAGATAAGATCCACCATATCGCCCCGCAGCTCGCTGTTGAAGCGTTCGGCGTTCACGAACACCATCATCAGGCTGGTACCCGTGCTGTCGTGGTAGAGAAGGTCGCGGTAAAAGGGCAGCGCACGCAGCTTTGCGCGCAGGGAGTCCACGGCGGGCTGGTCCGCTGGCATGCGTGGCGTAAGCTGCTTCAAGCCGAAACGCATCAAGCTATCGTTACGCACCAGCTCGTAGGCATGCGCTTCGGAGAACACCGAATCAACGCCCGGCTGGTCGCGCAGGTCCTTGCCCAGCTGCCACCAAGCCTGGAAATTGTCCACGCGATACAAGGCCGGATCCTGCACCCCCAGGATGATCACGTTGCCGTCCTCAGAGAACTTGCTGTGCAGCTCCTCGTACTGTACATAAGCGCTGTCGCTCTTGGGCAGCAGCCCACCAAACTTGTAGGTGAGTTGCACCGTGCGGCTGTGGTAGCCCAAGAACACGGTAAGCAAGCCAAGCACCACTAGGATGCCGGTCCGATTCCGGAGTATGCGACTGGAGAGCCAAGCCCACATGGCGGGGAGTGCGAGCCCCGCTGATCATCGAGGGCTGGAACAAAGGAACGAGATCCGGCGTGGTGTACCCTCAGCGCCCCAACCCAAGCGTCACCTTCAACGCCAAGTTGTCCCAGGCATCGGGCAGGCTATTGGGGCCAAGGCGGTAGAACGCCCCCACGCCCAGACCGGTGAAGCCCGATCGCAGCAGGTTGTCCAGTTGGAATCCCGCTTCGTAGTATCCCGCACCCAGGGCAGAAAAGATGTAGCCACGGTGCAGTTCCGGGGAATCCAGCGCACCCCATGCGGCATTGGCCACCACGATGGGCACGGGCCTGAACTTCTTCCCCTTGAAAAGCAGGTTGCCGAAGCTGTGGCGGAGGTGCAGGGTAACATAGCGGTCGGCCAGGAACTCGTTGGGGCGCATGGTCTCGAAGGTGTACTGTGCGGCCACTGGCACGTTCCGATCGAAAGTGCCACGCATGTTGTACAGGAAGGGATAGGGAGCGGTGGGATCCGCCATGCCCGCCATGGAGCGTATGGAAAGATCGCCCAACATGCGCAGGCGGAAGGTCTTCTCCACCATCACGTTCACGCGCCACAGGTCCAGCTCACCCTGCCACAGGCCCTGCACGGCGCGCATGGCATGCACATGCAGCACGGGCCAGCGGGTGCCCAACCCGAACTGGCGGTCGGGAAGGCGGGCCACCTGCTCCCTGAATGCGAAGCGCAGCCCAACGGAGAAACTGCCGGTAACGAAACGGTCGTTCAGCAGGGTGATGGCATCGGTGCTGGGTTGGGCATAGCGGTACCCGATCAGGTTGCGGCGGTCCGCACGTTCGGTGCCCACCCACATGCGCAACGAGCTGTTCACGCGAAAAGCCAGCTCGGCGCCCGCCCGTTCGATGGCATCCATGCGGTCCATGAACACCAGCCGGTAGCTCTCGCTGCTGAAGGGCCGCTGCGGACCTGGGAAGCGCACACCGCCGCTCTCCTCCACATCCAGGGCATAGTAGCTGCGCAGCACGGGACCACGACCGGGCGCGGGTTTCAGCGTAAGGTCCGCACCGTACTTCCAAGCCTTGTCGGCAAAACCATAGGCCCCGTAACCACCCACGGAAAAGTAGCGCGATACCTTGTCATTGGTGGCCAGCCCAGCACCCAGGCGTACCCCTTCGTAGGCGTTGTAGCCGAAGACCTTGTCCAGCAACAGGTCCACCGGCCCCAGACCCGCCCTGCCACTGGAGAGGTAGCCCAACCACCGCACCTTGCGCTCTATGTTCTGCGATTCGCTGATGCTGTCGATGGCCACATAGGTTCGCAGCTCCTTGCCCTCCAAGGGATCGGTGCGCAGGCTGTCCCAGAAAGCATCGTCGCGCCGCGCTGCCACACGTTCCATCACGAACTCGGGGCCACGCACCTCGCGCTTAGCAATGGGCTCGTCCAGGCGGATGTCCTTGAGGTAGGTGCGTCCGATGCCCACCACCTTGAACTTGTTGACCGTGATCCCATCGAAGTAGAGGAAGGTATTGAGCTGCACGGGGAACCAGGCCTTGCCACCCACCTTGCTGAACTGCTGCTGCAGCTTCACGCTCACGTTGCCTGTGCGCTCCACCGGTTCGGCGATCACGTTCTGCAGCGCGTAGCCGTCGGTGTTCACATAGAGCACACCTTTTAGGGCATCGAACTTGCGCCCACTGCGCGGCTGGTAGCTGATGATGAAGACCGTGTCCACGCCCTGGTACAGGGTGTCCTCCAGGATGAAGAGATAGCGCTCGGTACTTCCGGGACCAATGGGGCTGAGGTAGGTCTTTTCACCCAAGGCGATCTGCGGCTCGTAGACCGAGAAGGTCTTGGTCGAAGCCGCCAGGCCAAGCAGGGAGGGGTCCTTCAGGCCGCTCACGCGCATGGCGAGCACCTCCTCCTTTTCGCTGGCCGGTGGAACGAAGGTGCGTTTGGTTGCACTTTCGATCAGTAACAGGTGCTGCTTCTCCAGCCAGTCGTAGGCCTCCTTATCACTGCTGTCCAGCGAGGCGAGCTTCTCCGGATCATTGATCATGGCGCTGTCCAGCGCTGCTGTGAACACCGTTTTGCTGTAGCTGGTGTAGCGGTGCGCGCGGTTGCGAAGTCCGTCGTTGACCTTGCGGTTGGCCAGCACCTGCTTGATGATCCGGTGCGCTGGATTCTCGCCGGGCAGCACCTCCACGGTGCGCAGTTCGTAGGTGGCGCGCTCCATACGCACCACGAGCGCTTGCCCGGCCTGTGCCACCACCTCGGTGGGTTTGTAGCCCACGTAACTGAAGCGAAGTAGCACCGGTGCGGAAGGCACTTCCAAGCTGAAGCGCCCATCGATGTCAGTGGTGCCGCCTTCACGTTGGCCCTCGGGCACCACGTGTACAAAGGCGAGCGGTTCATTGCTGCGCTCGTCGATCACGCGGCCTTGCACGGTGAACTGGGCGGCAGCCGTACACGCGCAGACCAAGAATACCAGGGCTAGGAATGGACGGGCGGCGTTCATGGGTGTGTGACGTGGGCGGGAGGCCGAATTTAACTGGGGGAGCAGGTGGTGCTGTTTGGCATTCGAATCAGGAAGGTCGACCCAATGGGTCGACG
>JBBEDG010000084.1:0-6532 GCA_040881405.1 Flavobacteriales bacterium
CTATGCCCATCGCTGAAGTGGAAGCGCAGCACATGCCCGCGAACGGGTTCAATACCGGTGATGGTCAGGTTCGAAGCGCTCACGACCTCAATCTCATCAAAGCTTGAACCGTATCGGCAAATTGTACTGCACCCTTACCTCCTTGCCGCGCTGCTTGCCCGGTATCCAATTCGGCATACCGCTCACCACGCGCAGGGCTTCCTTGTCACACTCTCCGAAAAAGCCACGTAGCACCCTCGCACCGCTGATCTTCCCATCGGTCTCCACCACGAAGGTGACGTACACCACTCCTTGCACGCCGTTCTCCACCGCATCTTCGGGGTACTTCATCTCCTTGCCGATGTAAGCGAACAGGGCCTCTTGTCCACCGGGGAACTGGGGCATCTCCTCGACGACAGTGAACGGCTCGTTCGGGTCCTGCGCCTGCTCAGGAATTGCGACCGGTTCTTCGGTGATGATGACCTCATTTTGCGCCAAGCAGGGTGTGCAGGCGAGGAGGGCGAGCAGAGGAAGGGTAGTGCGGAGCTTCATGGTGTAAAGATGCGTAGTTGCTTGGTCGAAATGTTACTGGCGCAGGAACCGAGCGGTACGTGTGCTATTGCTGTTCACCACGCGAAGGAAGTAGCTGCCGGGCGCCAGATGTTCGGTGGAAAGGGTGGTCGTACCACTAACAGAACTGTGTGTTTCCAGTGCATGGCCCAAAGCATCGAACACGGTGATGGTGTGGGGTTCCATCGGCAGGTCGATGACCAACGCTGAACGCACTGGATTTGGGTAGAGCGCGAGCGGCTCTGGGGCATCATCGCTTGTTACCAAGGTGATCAGCGCACAAAGGGTGTTGAAGAAGTCGAGCGTTTCACGGTTCAAGTCGCTGTAGAAGTTGTGCTCGGCGTTCGACACCGCGACCTGCCCCAGGATATCCAGCTGCACTGCCACCGGGAAGGAGAGGATGGTGGGGTAGTTGGCCGGGGCTGCTTGGACATTAGCCATCACCAGGTTGGCGTTGAGGGCATAGTTCAAGGCATCCAACTGACCATTCACCACTAGCTCGTTGAAGATGGCTTGCGACTGGGCAGAGGAGATCCCTGTGATCCGTTCGAAGCGCTGCGGGTAGATGGGTTGTCGGTCGTTCAGTTCATAGTCGTGGCAGATACCGCGTGTTTGGAGGATGCCGTCGTATTGCAGTGCTTCCTGATTGCCTTCCGGACCCACTTCCTCATTGTCGTCGAAACGCGCCATGCGGAATGCGAAGGGGCTGAAGCGCTGCTCGAAGACGGGCATCGCCGACGAGGCGCAGTAGGACACGCCGGCGATGTCGTTGACGGTGGAGAAGGCTGCTGAGAAAGATCCGCCGTTACTCATCCCCACACTGAAGCGCGGTGTCGCGGACGTGAAGTAGCCACGCGTGATGAACGTGTCCGTCAATGCGCGCAGGTTGCGGTAGTCCACGCCGTTCACCGTATCAGCGGGAAAGGGTTTCCACCGCAGTTTTCCATCGCCGTTCAGATCGATACCCAAGCTGATCTCCTCGGCTTCGGTAACAATGATGCCGAAGGTGTCGGCAATGGCCGCGTTCACGAAGCTGCGGTTCTCCTCCTTGTCGATCCAGCCCGCCGCACTTCCGTTGGTGCCGTGGAAGAGGTGGATCACACCCTTGGGTTCATCGGGGAAGAAGTGGTACACGTTCTTCATGATGTTCGCCCCCATGATCTGCTCCAGCGTGATGGTGTACGGTGGCATGTCCACGATCTCGGCAGTGATGGAGATGTCTTCGGCTGGCATCACCAAGGTGGTGTGCCACTCTTTCGGGCGGGCCAGGTGTTCCACGGCACCGGTCCACTGGGAGAAGGTGCGGCTATCGTCATAGGCTTCGCTCCATACATGCACGGTGTCGCCTGTGCCATACGATCCGCCACCGTGGCCATTGATCACGGTGAGGGTGTAGGTCTGGGCCTGAGCATGGAAGAGAGTGCCAAGGCACACGAGAAGGAAGGCCGATGCATGCAGGACTGCGTTCATCATTCTAGGCGGTTCACATGGACAAGGCAATATGACCATCATGGACCGAAAGCTAAGTTATGCGACCGAGCGTTGGAGTACTGTTTTGGTGAGCGAGCCGAGCCGCGGTATGGTCCTCACTCTTTCTCTACGTGTTTGGGTACGAAGGATCGTAAGGCGGTAAGGGGAAGGTGTTGCGGGGTTTGGACGGATAGAGGCCAGCATTCATATACACCTTCCGAAGCCTGGGATCTCGCACATTTGCGCAATGCTACGCCGCTCGAAATACCTGTTCTTGGTGGCCATCTCGCTTCTGCTTACAGTTGGCGCTGTGGTTTGGAACGGAGAGCGCGAAGCCATTGCCTTGGAGCGCCGCAGTACCTACGCCTTCAGCGAAGCGGAGCTCGCTTCTTTGCAGGACGGCGATGTGATCATGCGACGAGGTTATGGCTATGTGAGCGACATGATCGGCCGTTTCCTGAACGAGGAGCGCAGGCTCACGCATTGCGGCGTGGTAACGGTGCGCAAGGATGGCTACTGGGTAGTGCATTCCTTATCCAGCAACGTGTCCGAGATCGATGGTATGCAGGCGCACCGCTTGGAGGATTTCGTGCGGCAGAGCTACCCCGGTAGCATCGTTGTTACGCGCTTCCGTACGGAGCAGGACAGGGATTGTATTTCGCGCCGTGCGGTGGGTTATCTGCGCCGCCAGATCGCCTTCGACCACGATTTCGATGTGGTGGATACCAACACCATCTACTGCTCGGAACTGATATGGCTCATCGTTCGTGATGAGTTCGGTGTGGACGTGTTCCAGGAAGCGAAGGACCCTGAACGCCGGTATTTCGGCTTCTCCAATTTCTTGGATCCACGCTGGTGGGAAGTGGTGCTGGACCACCAACAGCAGTGATGCTTGGAACGAAGAACCCCGGTGCAACGCTGGGTTGCACCGGGGTTCGGTATTGGTATTGATCGAGCTTACTGGGCAGCCTCAGCAGGCACTTCCTCCATCATTGCGTCGGTGATGGTGTCTCCTTCCATGTCCATGTCCATTTCCATATCCATGTCCATGTCACCAGCACCGTCCTCCTTGTTCATGTCCTCCTTGCTCATGTTCACGAGCCACTTGCCTTCCTCCTTCACGAGGTTCAGGGTCTCGTCGGCGTCCTTACCGTCGGTGCGGTAGGTAACGGTGGCCTTGTCGCCATCGATGGTCTCGCCGGTGATCTTGAAGGACTTTGGGTCCTCCTTGGGCATCATGGCAGCCATTCCGCCTACCATATCCAACACATCACCGGTGGCCTTGGTGCTGAACTCCTTGGCTTCCTTGAACTCCATCTTGTTGGTGTGGGTCAGGAACTTCTCGGCCACCTGGGTTGGGGTGGCAGAACCGCCGCCGCAGGCAACGGCGAACAGTGCGATCACGATCGCGAGTGAAAAACGGGTCTTCATTGGTGAAAGGGTTTTGTGGAATGAGGGCGCAAAAGAAAGTAAATTTTCCGGTATTCGTCAAGAACTCACTACACGCTTCGTGTTTATGCGCAAGTTGGCCCATACTTAAGGAAAGTGGCCAAGCCTTCGGAACGAGGCCTGCGAGGTGCGCGGAGTGGATGATCGGGCTACCCGGCAAAAGAGCGCGCTGATGGGCCATGTCCGCATCAGCGTAACACTCATCCATGATCGCGACCGTTACCGGGTGGATCCATCCACCAAGGTCGTTTTCCGATACGAACGTTCCAAAGCAGGATGGGCTGGTCATCACCTTCCTACGCGAGCCAAGTCTCTTCTTGCATTCACCCTTGGGAGGTGTTCGAGCCTGATCCGCCGTAGCACTTACTTTAGCGCCCCGAATCCAGAATCCTCCGCAGTCCATGAGCGTCCTCGTCAACAAGAACAGCAAGGTCATTGTCCAAGGTTTTACCGGTAGCGAAGGCACTTTCCACGCCTCGCAGATGATCGAGTACGGCACCAACGTCGTGGGCGGAGTAACCCCCGGCAAAGGCGGCCAGACCCACCTGGACAAGCCCGTTTTCGAGACCGTGAGCGATGCCGTGAAGACCACCGGCGCTGATGTCAGCATCATCTTCGTGCCACCTGCGTTCGCCGCGGATGCGATCATGGAAGCAGCCGAAGCAGGCATCAAGGTGATCGTGTGTATCACCGAAGGCATTCCTGTGAAGGACATGGTGAGCGCCCGCGAATACCTCAAGGGCAAGGACTGCCGCTTGATCGGCCCCAACTGCCCTGGCGTGATAACCGCCGACGAATGCAAGGTGGGCATCATGCCCGGTTTCGTATTCAAGAAAGGCAAGGTGGGCATCGTGTCCAAGTCAGGTACGCTCACCTACGAAGCCGCCGACCAGGTCGTGAAGGCAGGCATGGGCATCACCACCGCCATCGGCATCGGTGGCGACCCCATCATTGGCACCACTACTCTGGAAGCCATCCAACTCTTCGCCAACGACCCCGAGACCGAAGCCATCGTGATGATCGGCGAGATCGGCGGTGCGCTTGAGATCGAAGCCGCCCACTGGATCAAGGCCAACTGTAAGAAACCCGTCATCGGCTTCATCGCCGGTGAGACCGCCCCAGTAGGCCGCACCATGGGCCACGCCGGTGCCATCGTTTCCGGTGCCGACGAAAGCGCCGCCGCCAAGAAGAAGGTCATGCGCGAATGCGGCATCCACGTGGTGGACAGCCCGGCTACGATCGGTGCGAAGGTGAAGGAGGTAATGGGCTGAGGATCCGACCTTTAAGGGTCACGATATTCTGCATCACCCTCAGGCTTCATTCCCCCGAACGCAGAAAGAGTCGCGGGATATCAGGAAGTCGTTTCCGAAAATTCGACCGGCGCGTCGAATACGGCTCCGCGTGTGCGATATTTGATAGGCGTTGATGAACGAAACGATCGATCTTGTCCGCATAGTAAAGCGCGGAGTGTTGTCGTGTTGCATGGGCACCGTTGGCCTATCCGCATGGTCGCAGCCGGTCTGCTCGATCGACCTGGGGCCTGACCACACCTTGGACGCTGGCCCGGTGCAACTCAATGGCCCCAGCGGGTACAGCAACCACCTGTGGAGCACGGGGGCGACTTCGGCAAGCATCAGCGTCGATACACCGGGGAGCTACACCTGCCAGGTGTCCTATGCCACCGGCAACCTTGTTACCAATGGCAGCTTTAGCGCTGGTAATAGTGGGTTCACGACGCAATTCAACTACTCTACCCAACTGGTGAACGATGGCAACTACTACATCGGCACCAACGCGGCTTCCTACCACCCACAATTTTCGGGAACAGGGTCGGGGGCCTTCATGATCATGAATTCGGGCTGGCCATCGGCGCTTTTGAATGTGTGGTGCCAAACGATAACCGTATGCCCGGGACAGACCTACAGCTTGAGCTACCGGGTACGGACCGTTTCGAATGCTCAGCCTGCCCGATTACAGTGGTGGGTCGATGGCTCATCGTCCGGCCCCGAAGTGACACTACCTTCATTCGGAGGTTGGCAGACCATTCCACACAATTGGACATCGAGTGCGGGGCATACCGTGGCCTCCTTCTGCCTTCGGGTCATGTCCGGCGATGGAGTGGGCAACGATTTCGGTATCGATGATCTTTCCATCAGTAGCGTGGTGGTCTTGAGCGACCAAGTGGAAGTCTTCGCTGATCCCTTGCCCATCGAGTTGGTGTCCTTCACGGGGGAGGCGATCCTAGGAAAGAGCCACCTGGACTGGCGCACAGCGTCGGAACGGAACAATGATCATTTCCGCCTGCTTCGTTCCTCCGACCTTGATCTTTGGGAGGAGATCGACCGTATCCCGGGAGCAGGCAATAGCCAGGTGGAACAGAACTACCACGCAGTGGATGGAAATCCCAAGGCAGGCATAAACTATTACACCTTGGTACAGGTGGATCTGGACGGTACCGAAAGCGTATCTCCAGTGGTGGTCGTCACGCACCTGGATCACGACATAAGCTTGAAAGGCCCTAATCCGGCTCGGGTCGGTGCACCTATCGAGTTCAATGCATCCATCCAGGTCCTGCGTGTGACGGACGTTGTTGGCCGTTCCATCCCCCACACGGTAAGTGGGAATTCACTCTCCATTCGTGCCGGCGCCGGTGTCTACGTGGTCACGTTGCAAGGCGGTGCTGGGCTAAGCTCCGTCCGTGTTGTGCTGGAGTAAGTGAACGACCTCTCAGTTGGTCCTTGGCGGATGGAGGTGCCATTGAAGCATGGACCGCGCTGAAAGGCCTACTCCACTTCCGCCACCTCCACCTCCACATACGCCCAGCGCACCACCCGTTGCTCGCTGCTAAGCCGCAGCCGGTCCTGGAACTGCCAGTTGCCGCGCAGGTACCGCATGACGTAGTAGGTGGTGATGCCCGAGCGATCGTTGCGTAGCTCCACAAGGCAGAGCCGCTTGGGGTCTTCCGGTAGGGTGGGAGGTAGGACCCACGGCCCCGTCGCACTTTTCATGGCGCGAAGGTATGGAGGATGCACGGCGCTCATCGAACATCGAACCAACGAACAAC
>JBBEDG010000085.1:0-6514 GCA_040881405.1 Flavobacteriales bacterium
TGTCCGTGAGCTTCATGGCCTTCAGCGATCCGCAAGCTGTCATGGACCTCGTACACGTAAAGCTCGACAACACCGATGCCTACAGCTCCATCCGCGGGGTGTACGGCGGTGTGGGCATCGCCATCCTGGGTGTGCTGCTCTACCTGGTCTTCACCGACCGCAAGGCAGCGCTGGGCTTCATCGCGCTCTTCTGGGGCATGTACGCCATCTCGCGCCTCATGACCATTTCCATGGAAGGCCCGCTGGGCGACTTCGGTAGCCAATGGCTGGTGATCGAAAGCACCTTGAGCTTGGTGGGGTTGGGATTGTTGGGCTGGCGGCTGCGGTGGGAAAGGCAGTTGATGGCGGAATGAACTTCGCAACGCTCTGCAACAATGAAGGGCGTCCACCATGTGGTGAACGCCCTTCCCGTTTCTAATAGGTAGTTGCCTACAACGTCCCCCTACTCTCCTGCTCCCGCTCAATAGCCTCGAACAGCGCCTTGAAATTCCCTTTGCCAAAACTCTTCGCACCCTTGCGCTGGATGATCTCGAAGAACATCGTGGGGCGGTCCTCCACCGGCTTGGTGAAGAGTTGCAAGAGGTAACCTTCGTCGTCGCGGGCCACCAGCACGCCGTGCTCCTTCAGCACCGCCAGGTCCGTCCTTGCCAACGGTGTATCAATGTCCGTGACACGGTCCTTCAGCTTTAAGTTGGCACCTTTCCTGACGACAACGCGGGGGGCGTTGAGGAAAGATCTTTCGTTCGTTTTCGCCATGGTTCAAAGTTCACACAGGTTGCGGCTGAGGACTTGTGACCTGTCAGTTGCCATGGCAGGTTAATGAAGTGGGCGTTGCATTCGGATTGTACTGGATCTGTGCGTTCCGGCAACCTCGACGAAATGGCGTATCCATCCATTCGGAGAGGTGCTCCGACCTGTTGAACCCCAGCACAACCGCTCATGTAGAACGATTCTGCCGTTCTGATGATCGGCTTTCCTTGCGGCCATGGAACGAACGATGATGGCGACGTATCGATCAATGACCACCATTTTAACCGCCCTGTTAATGGTCAGTATGGTCACTGCCCAAACCAACCCAACGCTCATTCGTCAGGGTTCAATGGAAAGGCAAGTGCCGAAGGTGCCCGGCTCGGTGCACTATGCCATCGATATGGAAGCCGGGGCATGGGCCTTGCTTCGCGTGGATCAGCATGGTGTGGATGTGGCCATCACCCTGTATGATCCGTCCGGTGCCAAAGAGCAGGAGTTCGACAGCCCCAACGGTTTGCACGGCCCCGAGTGGGTCAGGTTCGAAGCAGCGGGAACAGGTCGATACGTCATCGAACTACGGGCGACCGATGAGGGCTTGTCCACGGGTCAGTACGAGTTGCGCGTGGTGGCCTCAGGTGACGCACCCACCACGCCCGCGGCCGCGATGGATGCCTACCTGGCACGCTACAACGCCAACGATTCACCGGGCCTCGCCATCCGCATCCTCCGCGATGGATCTCCGGTCTACAGCAAGGCGTTCGGCATGGCCGATCTGGAGCACGACATGCCGATCACCACGTCATCGGTCTTCCAAGTGGCTTCTGTTTCCAAGCAATTCACGGCATTCGCGTTGTTGTTGTTGGAGCGTGATGGACTGCTTTCCTTGGACGACGATGTGCGGAGGTACATCCCGGAGTTGCCGGAATACCCGCTGGTCGTGACCCTTCGCCACCTGGCCCAACACACCAGTGGGATCCGCGATATCGATGATCTCCTCGCATTACGTGGCATCGGTCCCAATGATGAGGTGACCCATGCGGAGGCCATTGCCCTGCTGGTACGGCAGACCGGTCTCAATTTCACTCCGGGCGAGACTTTCGAATACAGCAATTCCGGTTACATGCTCCTTGCCGAGGTCGTGGCTCGTGTATCGGGCAAGCCCTTTTCCGACTTTCTGACCGAGCGGATCTTTCAACCCTTGGGGATGAACGATACACGCGTGGTGGATGTGCCGGGGACGGTCGTTAAGAACATGGCCTACGCGTACGGACTGGAAGGGGGATCCTACGTGGAGCGTCCGGTGAATGGTGCGCTCATTGGATCAACGGGTGTACATTCTACCGTGGACGACCTCTGTCGCTGGGCGATGAACTTCCAAATGCCGATCGTTGGCGATCGTGAAATGCTGGACTGGATGGAACGGTCAGGCTTCTTGTCCAACGGCCAACCCTTCACTTACGGGCTGGGCCTTGATCACAAGGACCATCGTGGTCAACATGTGGTGTTCCATGGCGGCGGTTTGGCAGGTTATCGTTCCTACCTCGTTCGCGTGCCAGCGCAGCGGCTAGTGATAGCCATCACTTCCAATTCGGAGGACTTCAATCCGATCGAAACAGCAGAGAAGGCCATCGACTTTTTCCTCGCTCAGGAGATCAGTGCGTGGGAAGCGACGCAAGCAACGGTTAAGCGACCATCTCGCAAGGCTGGTGGGTCGGATCGAGGTGCCACGCTCGATGCGCTTGTCGGCGACTACGAACTTTTCCCCGGCTTGGTGTTCACCGTGAAACGAGGCGCGTCAGGCTTGGTGACAAGCGTACTTGGAAGCGCTGATGAACAAGCGTTGGAAGAGCTCGACGCGAACACCTTTCAACTAGGCGATCGCTACAACAAATGGGTGTTCTCCACTGGTGCGGATGGTCGTGCCCAAGGCTTCGCTTACCACCTCTACGATTTCACCTGGCAGGCGAAGCGCATTGACCTGAAGCCGATGGATGTTGCGCCGGTCCGAGCAGAGGAATTCGCTGGCAAATATTTTAGTGAAGAGCTTGGTGTGACCTTGGTCGTTCACCAGAACGACAGCGTGTTGTTGGTACGCGGACATCGCTGGGACGAAGCCGTCTTGCAGCCGTTCCAAACCGATGCGTTCACCACGGACCAGGCCCGCATGGGGCACTTTGCCTTCACGCGCGATGCGCAAGGCACGGTCACGGGCTGCCTCGTCTCAGGCCAACGAGCGCGGGATATCGTGTTCGAGCGTGTTTTGTGAGAGCTTGTAAGGTGGCTTGCGAGCAAAGAAGAAGGGCGCCCAACCGGAGCGCCCTTCTGTTTCTTTCATGCGCAGGGTCTACAACGTCCCCCTACTCTCCTGCTCCCGCTCAATAGCCTCGAACAGCGCCTTGAAATTCCCTTTGCCAAAACTCTTCGCACCCTTGCGCTGGATGATCTCGAAGAACATCGTCGGCCGGTCCTCCACCGGCTTGGTGAAGAGTTGCAAGAGGTAGCCCTCGTCGTCGCGGTCCACCAGAATGCCTAGCTCGGCCAGCGGATCCAGGTCCTCATCGATCGGGCCCACGCGGTCCAGCAGGCCTTCGTAGTAGCTGGAAGGCACCTTCAGGAACTCCACGCCGCGCGCCATCAGGTCGCGGATCGACTTCACGATATCGTCCGTGGCGATCGCGATGTGCTGCACGCCTTCGCCGTTGTAGAAGTCGAGATACTCCTCCACCTGGCTCTTCTTCTTGCCCTCGGCGGGTTCGTTGATCGGGAACTTGATGCGGCCGTTGCCGTTGCTCATCACCTTGCTCATCAGCGCGCTGTACTCGGTGCTGATGTCCTTGTCGTCGAAGCTCAGCACGTTCGCGAAGCCCATCACCTCCTCATAGAACTTCACCCACTTGTTCATCTGGTTCCAGCCCACGTTCGCCACCATGTGGTCCACGTATTTCAGGCCGGCCGTTGGTGGGTTGTAGGCGCTCTTCCACGGACGGAAACCGGGCAGGAAAGTGCCGTGGTAGTTCTTGCGCTCAATGAAGATGTGGACCGTATCGCCGTATAGCTTGATACCGCTCTTCACCACTTCGCCGTCAGCGTCCTTCTCCACCATCGGCTCGAAGTAGCTCTCCGCGCCGCGCTTGGTGGTCTCCTCGTAGGCCTTGCGCGCATCGTCCACCCACAGTGCGATCACCTTCACGCCATCGCCGTGCTCGCGCAAGTGGTCGTTGATCGGGTGCTCCTTCGTCAGCGGCGTGGTCAGCACCAAGCGGATCTTGTCCTGCTCCAGCACATAGCTCGTGCGGTCCTTCACGCCCGTCTCCAGACCCGCATACGCCAAGCTCTGGAACCCGAAGGCCGTCTTGTAATAGTGCGCGCTCTGCTTGGCGTTGCCCACGTACAGCTCAATGTAGTCGGTGCCGAGCAGTGGGAGGAAGTCGGCGGCTCCTGCGATGATCTTCTTCAGGTCCGGGGTTGCGCTTTCGATGGCCATGGGTCGTGGATATTGGTTGGGGCGTGATACTTGGCGCCCATACTTCTTGCCGTCAAAGTTCGGGCATTTTCTGCGCGGAGGGATGATGGAGGTCAGGCACGGATGGTTGGCATCATATCCTTGAAAATCCACAAGTAAGTTGTGGATTTTCAAGGATGCCATGAATGCGTTTGGGGGCGTGCCCCCGTCCCATCCCTTCGCTCCACAGGGCTGCGCTCGGGAGCGGCCGGGGTCCGGCTTTCCGCTGTACTCCTCGCACGTTGCTTCGTCGTTCCTCCTCGCAATGACGTGCTGCGGGGTGCCGCTCCAATCCGTCACGCGTTGCTTCGTCGTTCCTCCTCGCAATTCCGGCTGCGACCCCTTCCGGGTCGTGGTGGCATGGGGGCGTTCTTCTAATATCTGTGACCCCTTCAGGGTCAGGCCTCTCGCCGCTGATCTTGGATCAGACCCCGGAGGGGTCACAGACATTAGCATTCATCCCACCACGAATGCATTCGACCCGCCGTACGGCGGGGTCGCAGCGGGTGTTCGTTCGGCTTCCGGGCTTTCCGGTTCAATCGCGTACGCGAAAGGCAACGCGGAAGACATGGGTGTTGTCCAGGGTCATACGCTCGCGGCCTGGAGCTTCCGATTCTCGCTCACCGCTAATCCTGCCACTGATTTCTCCAGCAAAGACCCTTTGGATGAAGCTATACCAGCCCAATGTTTGAGTTCATCGGCAGACAAGATCATCCCTGCATAGAGGACTGCTCGCTTATCCCATGGTCCTAGAACATCGAGGTTGTTCTTGTGATCCTTGATCCATGCTCGATTGCCTTCGCGACGCGCGATTAAGGCCTGTTCGCGAATGCGAATGATGCGTGAGTAATCAATTTTCAGTTCTATCTCGTTGAAGAGACTGTTCTGAAACATGGTGAAGACCCACACATTGATGAACGGTATCCGGACGTAGTCCGCCGCGAGAATATCCTTGAAGTGCTCCGTGTACAGTTGGACACTCTTGTCATTAAGTACCCTTTCGACGTACACAACCACATCTCGAACCACCGGTAGTAGCGAGCCAAAGTTCTTCAGTACAATCGGCAGCAGGCTCCTCATGCGATAGCTGCCTGCTTTACGCAGCACATGACGAAGAACGCCAAAGTCGATGCGTTCGTTTTCAATGGCCTCGGTGAGAATCTCCTTGTACACACCCGCTCTGAGCTTGAACTGCTCCTTCGACTCGAGATCGTCAATGCTAACATACTCATCAGGACCCAAGTACGCCCCCCCCGAGAGTTCCGCAAGTCTCTCATGAATGGCGGCCTGCTCTTGTCGTTCGGGATCCATCAAGTAGTCCTCAACAAATCCCTTCGACGAGATGACAAAGGTCTTTTCGGATGAGAGTACGAGCCGATGGTTGTTGTGCAAGTACCTCGTCAACTCATGGAGAAAAAACCGGGCATCACTGGCACTCTGGAAGAAGACATGAGTATCATCCACATACCTCGTGAAGCTCGGCGTGACCTTGAGGATCATCGAGTCGATATCGGCCATGATTGCCTCTGCAACGAGTATGCTGGCGGCCGGACCCACCGGCACCCCTCGTGATGTATTCGTATTCAAACCTGAGAGGAAGGACTCAAGAGTATTGGCATTCTCCACTCCTGCTTCGGAAAGGACGTTACTGACCCTATGTAGGTAGATCTGATTGTAGAAATCCGTTATGTCGCATACCACGACAAACCCCTGCGGATACTCTTGAGCCAGCTTCTCCGACTGCTGCTTGAAATTCTGATAGCCGTCAAGGCTGGACCCGAAGAAAGACCCATTGACGTCCGGCTTGACCCTGTATGAACATGCAATTAGCCGGTCTTCCGGTACGCGGTATGACTCAAGCTTCTGCGAACACTCATATAGAAGCGCAGTGTATATGATGGAATCAATGGGGTCGAGCTGATGCACGATCCGAAACGTCGAGTACTTCTTCAGCGCAAGGGAAGAGAACGGAGTCTGAGGTGCATACTTGTCCAAGTCGATATTGGCAATGTGAGCCTTGACTTCCGGCCAATTGTTGGCCATTGCCTCAACTTCAAATAAGCGTGGGAAGAAGTCGCTGTCATAGTAGCGAGTGATGTGCTTCAATGCCCACTCGATTGACGTTTCTTGAAGCAATCTCATTGGACCCCGCGCATTACTCCAACCAACTCTTCCAATACTTCCCATCATCGATCTTCAACGCCTCTTCCGTCACCATCAGCGGCTTGAAGGTGTCCACCATCACAGCGAGCTCATCCGTCA
>JBBEDG010000086.1:0-6486 GCA_040881405.1 Flavobacteriales bacterium
GCGGCGCGGGAACCTTCAGCCCGAACGCGACCAACCTGAACGCGATCTACACACCGACCGCTGCCGAAGTGGCTGCTGGTAGTGCTACCATCACCTTGACCAGCACGGGCAGTGGCCTTTGCAACGCGGTGATCGATCAAGTGACGATCACGTTCACACCAGCACCGGTCGTAGAGGCTGGTATGGCCCAAACACTCTGCGCGAACAATGCGGCGGTGCAGCTGGCCGGTAGCGTGTCCGGTGCCACGGGCGGCAACTGGAGTGGTGGTGCGGGCACTTTTGCTCCGAATGCGAATGCACTGACCGGTGTGTACACGCCGAGCTCTGCCGAGATCAACGCAGGCAACCTGTGGTTGTTCCTCACCTCCACTGGCAACGGTGGTTGCAGCTCGGTGCGCGATTCCGTCCAAGTGTTCTTCACCCCGGCACCGACCGTGAGTGCTGGTCTTGATGCGCACGTCTGCGCCAACGATGCCGAAGTGCAACTGGACGGTGCTGTGACCGTGGCCACCGGTGGTGTATGGATCGGCGGGGATGGAAGTTTCGCACCCGGCAACACGGCACTGAACGCTGCATATACGCCAAGCTTGGGTGAGATCGCCGCAGGCCAGGTGACATTGACCCTCAAGACAACGGGCATCGGAAATTGCCTCGCTGCGCAGGAGAGCATGGTGATCACGATCGACCCTGTGCCGGTCGTGAATGCTGGTCCGGACCAGTCGATCTGCGCCAACAACCCCAATCTGCAACTGAACGGCTTCGTGGGCAACGCCCCGGGTGCCATCTGGAGCGGCGGCCTGGGCAACTACGTGAGCGGAGCGACGGCAACGGCCACGCAGTACATCCCCACGCCGGCTGAGATCGCTGCGGGTTCCATCACCTTCACGCTCACCAGCACGGGCACCACGATCTGCAACGCCATGAGCGATCAGATCACCATCACCTTCACCGGTGCGCCGGTGGTGGATGCAGGTGCCGATCTGCAGATCTGCTCCAACAACAGCGCTGTGCAGTTGAACGGCAACGTGACCAACGCCAACGGTGGTGCTTGGTCCGGTGGTAACGGCACCTACTCGCCTGCCAACAACGTGTTCGCTCCGGTGTACACGCCCACCGCCGCTGAAGTGGCTGCTGGCAGCGTGACCCTGACCTTGACGAGCACGGGCAACGGCAACTGCTTCGCAGTGAACGACCAGGTGACGATCACCTTCACGCCTGCACCGGTCGCGAATGCAGGCATCGACCTGAATGTGTGCGAGAACAACCCGGTGGTGGACCTCAGCGGTTCCATGACCGTGGCTGCTGGTGGAGTGTGGAGTGGTGGTCTGGGCAGCTATGCGCCGGATGCGACCACGCTGAACGCACAGTACACACTCACGCCGTTCGAACTGCAGCAAGGAAGCGTAACGCTCACCTTGTCGAGCACGGGCAACGGCAACTGCCTCGCGGTGATCGATCAAGTGACGATCACTGTGACCCCTGCTCCTGTGGTGGATGCCGGTGCGGACATCACGGCCTGCTCCAACGCCTTGCAGGTGCCGCTGAGCGGTTCGGTGAGCGGTGGCGCCACCACCGGCCAGTGGAGCACGTCCGGCACGGGCATCTTCTCGCCGAGCGCGAACGTGCTGAACGCGACGTACATCGCCAGCAGCCTCGATTCACTGAACGGCAGTGTTGATCTCATCCTAATCTCCACCAACAATGGTCTTTGCACGAGCGTGAGCGATATACTCACCCTCACCATCCTACCGAACGCCATCGCGAGCGCTGGATTCGATCAAACGGTGTGTGCTTCGGAAACGAGTATTGCACTCAATGGTACCATCACCGGCAACGCCACACAAGGCACCTGGACCACCAACGGTGCAGGCAGCTTCGCGCCGAACGCGGATGCTGCGAACGCGGTGTACACCATTGCGCCAAGCGACGCAGTTAACGGCACCATCACCTTCACATGGAGCGTGAACAGCTGCGACAACGCCATGGACCAGATGTCGTTGACCATCGTGCCAGAGTCGCAGGCCAATGCTGGTAGCGATCTAGTGGTCTGTGTGGATGACCTGGATATCCTGATCAATGGCAGCGTGAGCGGTGCATCCAACACGGGTGTATGGACTACGCTCGGGACCGGCACTTTCCAGAACGCCGCGAGCGCCCTCGCCAACATCTACAACGCCAGCACGCTTGATTCCTTGGCCACGAGTGTGGACCTGATCCTCACGGCAACGGGAACCAGTGTTTGCCCTGCAGCGGTGGATACCCTCCACATCGACATCCTTCCTTTCGGTACGGTGAACGCTGGTGCGGACCTGAGCTACTGCGCGAACAACGCTGTGGTGCAACTGAACGGAACGCTTGTGGGTGATGCCACCGACATCCAGTGGACCACCTCTGGAAGCGGTCAGTTCTTCCCGAACAATGCGGTCCTCACGCCCACCTACATCCCGAGCGCTGCGGACACCACGATCGGCACGGTGACCCTCACCCTCAGTGCGCTGAACAGCTGCAACGCTGCTTCCGATGCGCTTGTGTTGGAGCTGAGCCCGGCACCCTACGTGAATGCCGGTCAGGACCAGACCTACTGCAATCAGGTCACCAGCTTCGACCTGAGCGGCTTGATAAGCGGCATCACCAACGCGGGCCAGTGGACCACCAACGGCACCGGCACCATCGCCAACGCTGCTGCGCTGAACACCACCTACACCGCAAGCCCGGCCGATGTGGCCAATGGGCAGATCACCTTCACGCTGAGCTCGCTGAACAACGGCAACTGCAACGCTGTGAGCAATGCGATGACGATCTACCTCACCGATGGACTGACGGCCAACGCCGGTCCGGATCAAAGTGTGTGTGTGACCAGTTCGCACGCACAGCTGCAAGGCCAGATCATCAACGGTTCGCCTTCGGGTCTTTGGTCGGCTACGGGTTCTGGCTCCTTCGTGCCAAGCGCCGATGTGCTGAACGCGCAGTACCACTTCTCAGCGGCCGACATCGCCAATGGCAGTGTGGTGCTCACGCTCCTCAGCACCAACACGGGCACCTGCCCAGCGGTGCAGGACCAAATGGTGCTCACCTTCGGCAACAGCAGCTTCGCATTCGCTGGTGCCGACCAGAACCTCTGCGCCAATGCACCGATCGCGCAGCTCGCCGGCAACTTCAGCGGTGGTGCGCAGGGCAGCGTGTGGAGCAGCAATGGCTCGGGCTTCTTCAGTAACACAACCGACCCGAACGCCACATACACGATGAGCGGATCGGACATCGCGAACGGCAGTGTTCAGCTGACGCTCACCACCATCACCAGCGGCACTTGCGCTGTGACCAGCGATGTAGTGGTCCTCAACGTGCAGGCATTGCCGAGCATCAGCGCGGGCAACGACATCGTGGCCTGCAGTGCTGCTCCTGTGCAAGTGGTCGCCAATGCAGCGAACGCACCCGGCGGAAGCTGGAGCACATCGGGTAGCGGCACCTTCCTGGATGCCAACGCCTTCGCCACGCTCTACTACCCAAGCGCTGCGGACAGCACCGCCGGTGCGGTTACGCTCACCGTGACCACCACGGGTGTTGCACCTTGCAACGCAGTATCCGATGCGCTGGTGATCAGCTTCGGCGGTGGCCTTGATGCTACTGCGGGCGCCGATGTGGTCGCCTGCAGCACCGATCCGAACGTGGTGTTGAATGGTGTGGTCGCTGGCACTACTACAGGCCAGTGGAGCACCACCGGTACGGGCTCCTTCACGCCCAGTGCCACAGCTCTAAGCGCCACCTACGTGCCCGGTCCGGCCGACTTCGTGATCGGAAACGTGTCGCTCATCCTGAGCACCACGGACAACCAGGGTTGCGCTGCGGGCCGCGACACGCTCGTGGTGAGCTACAACGTGCCACCGACTGTGAACGCAGGAGCAGGTGTGCTCTTGTGCGATGGCCTGGAGGATGTACAGCTCAATGGTGCGGTGCAAAGCGCAGCTTCCTTGCAGTGGTTCACCACAGGCACGGGCAACTTCAGCCCTGCGGCCGATGTGGCCAACGCGACCTACACGCCAACGGCCAATGACAGCATCGCTGGCGGTGTGTACCTGATCCTCACCGGTTACGGTCTGGGCAGCTGTGGGAACACCTCCGATTCGCTCTTCATCGACATCGGCCCGACGCGCATCGCGAATGCCGGTATCGACCAGATCATCTGTGCGGATGGTGCGACGATCCAGCTGAACGGTGCCATCACGGGAGTGAGCGGCGGGGTGTGGAGCACCACGGGTACGGGAAGCTTCCTGCCGGACAACACCACGCTCGGTGCGGCCTACGCGCCCAGTGCAACGGACCTGGTGTTCGGTGAACTCCAGTTCGTGCTCACCACCACGGGGAACCTGGGTTGCCCCGCAGACACGGATACCATGACCGTGGCCATTCAGCAACTGCCCGCTGCGAATGCTGGCCAGGACATCAATGTCTGCGATGCGAGCAGTGTGATCGACCTCAGCGGCTCATTCACCGGTGCAACGGGAGTGCTGTGGTCCTCGAACGGTTCCGGTGTGTTCGTGCCAAGTAACACGGCCGCGAATGCCACGTATCAGCCGGGTCCAACGGATGAACAGAACGGCACCGTGCGCATGATCTTGACCACCACCGGTAACGGCTTCTGCGCAGCGGCGAGCGACACCTTGTTCGTGAGCTTCGTGAATCCTTTGCAGGCATCCTTCACGGTGGAGAATGCTTGCGCCGGATCGCAGACCGTGTTCACAAGCACGAGCTCCACCACGGGTGCGCCCATCATCGGCTGGACCTGGAGTATGAGCAACGGAGTAGCAGGCAGCGGTCCTGGCATGAGCACCTCCTTCCCGGAGTCGGGCCAGTTCTCCGCAACGCTCACCGTGTTCGCACAGAACGGGTGCAGCAGCACGGTCACCCAGGTCTTCGACATCATGGATTCCCCTGTGGCCGGCTTCGACTTCAGCGGGGACACCTTCACGGATTCGCCTATCGACTTCACGGACAACTCCACAGGAGGTAGTACCTGGGAGTACAGCTTCGGTGATGGCAACGGCTCCTTCACACAGGAACCTTCGCACACCTACGCCGAGCCAGGGCGCTACGTGATCGTGCAGACCGTAAGCAATGCGGCGGGTTGCACAGCGCGCGACTCCATGCTCGTGTCCATCGGCGTCAACGCCATCCTGCCACCCAAGTTGCCCAATGCCTTCAGCCCGAATGGCGATGGCGTGAACGACGTGTTCTTCGTGCGCGGCGGACCCTTCCTGGAGATGGACCTGCGCATCTACAACGGCTGGGGCGAACTGATCTTCGAGACCACCGACCCCGAATTCGGCTGGGATGGCAAACACGGCGACAAGCCCGCCATAAATGGGGTGTACGTGTACTCCGTGGTCGCCACATCGGTTGACGGCAGGGAGCATGACCGTTCCGGCAGAGTGACCTTGATCCGCTAAGCAAATACCTGAGCAACTATGAGAACCAACAAGACCTTCATGGCACTGGCGCTCGCGACATGCAGCACAGTGGCCTTGCGTGCCCAGGATGGCCAGCTATCGCAGTACGAAACGGCTCCGGTGATGCTGAACCCGGCATTGACGGGCATGTACGAGAACGCCGAGTTCCGCATGACCAGCAACGTGCGCAGCCAGTGGACCAGCCTCTCGAGCAACTTCCTCACCACCGCCTTCGCCTATGATATGTCCTTCCAGAAGCGTTTCGGCGTGGGCATGTACATGAGCAATTACAACATGGCAGGCATCATCAACAGCTTCCAGTTGGGTGCATCAGGAGCCTACAACGTGTCGGACCCCAAGGCGGACCACACACTTTCCGCAGGCTTCCACCTGGGGATGATCTACAAAAAGATGAACGACCAGCAGCTGGTGTGGGATGCGCAGTACGATGACGGTTTCTTCAACACAGACCTGCCTTCGGGCGAGTTCTTCGAGCGTGGTGCCCGCCTGATGCCCGATGTTTCCCTGGGTATGGCCTACCGTTCCAACGATCGCCGAAAGACCATCAACCCCTTCGGGAATTTCGCGCTGTTCCACGTGACCACGCCGGATGAATCCATCATGCGCACCACCCAAAGCGACATGCCAATCCGCTACTCGGTGAACGGCGGTGCGCGGGTGAGCATCAACGAGCAGTTCTCGCTTACCCCGCATGCACTCTTTATGCGCCAAGGCAACGACCAGTTGCTGCACATGGGCTTGATGAGCGAGTTCCTGATCGGCAACAGCGTGTACAGTGCTCTATGCGGCGCTTCATACCGGATGAACGATGCCATCATCGCACATGTGGGCCTGAAGCACAAGAACAGCGGCTACCGATTCAGCTACGATGTGAACACCTCGCCGCTGCGGAATTATACGCATGGCAATGGAGCCTTCGAGTTCTCCATCATCTACTACGGAACACACTCTGGAAGGGACCGCAGGATGACGAGCAGTGCGATGTGATCTCGGCGTTAACGGAGAAGGGGCCAGCGGCATG
>JBBEDG010000087.1:0-6480 GCA_040881405.1 Flavobacteriales bacterium
CGCTTTCGAACTCGATCAGGTGGTAGAAGCCCGTGGACTTCTTCTGGATGGGATAGGCAAGCTTGCGCATCCCCCAGTTCTCTTCATGGCGGACCTTGCCATCGCCTGCGGTGAGCAGGTCTTTGAATTTTTTAACCGCCTCCTTTGTCTGGTCGTCCGACAAAACGGGAGTAAGAATGAAGACGGTCTCGTACCGGTTGGTCATGTGCCTTTCGGTTGAAATGGGCGGCAAATGTAGGGCTTATGACCCGAACTTCGATGCACGTCCACCTGATGCCGGCTTGGCGGGCGTTGAAAACCCGTTGGTAACGCTGCCTACACAATACTCCCCACCTACTGGATTTCAGACTGTTGGCAAGAAACGCACACCCTTGGTCCGGGGCAAATTCTCAACCACTCCTTGGTCGGTATCAGCCCCCCTCTATCTTCGCCAACCCTATGGAACAGTTCGTAGTCAGTGCCCGAAAATACCGCCCAGCCACCTTCGACACGGTGGTGGGGCAGGAAGCCGTGACCGGCACGCTGATGAACGCGATACGCACCGGCCACCTCGCCTCTGCATTCCTGTTCACGGGTCCACGGGGCGTTGGCAAGACCACTTGTGCCCGCATCCTGGCCCGAACGATCAACTGCGAGAACCTGGGGGAGGACCTTGTGGCCTGCGGGAAATGCGCTCCGTGCAAGACCTTCGATGAAGGCCATAGCCTGAACATCTTCGAGCTGGATGCCGCCAGCAACAACAGCGTGGACGATATCCGGAACCTCATCCTGCAGGTTTCCATCGCACCCCAGGTAGGCACCAAAAAAGTGTACATCATCGATGAGGTACACATGCTCAGCTCGGCGGCCTTCAACGCCTTTCTGAAGACCCTGGAGGAACCTCCCTCCTACGCCATCTTCATCCTGGCCACCACCGAGAAGCACAAGATCCTACCCACCATCCTGAGCCGCTGCCAGGTGTTCGACTTCCGCCGCATCATGGTATCGGACATCGCGGCACATTTGGGGAGGATCGCCGATAAAGAGGGGATCAAAGCCGAACCACAGGCACTGCATACCATAGCCTTGAAGGCCGACGGTGGCTTGCGCGATGCGCTGAGCATCTTCGACCAGTTGGTGAGCTTCTCCGGCGATGTGCTCACCTACCAGGATGTGCTCCAGAACCTGAACGTTCTGGACCATGAGCACTACTTCCGGGTTACCGACAGTATCGTGCGAGGCGACATCGCCGCTGCGCTCGTGGAGTACAACAGTATTCTGCAGCAAGGCTTCGACGGACACCTCTTCGTAACCGGACTGGCGCGCCACTTCCGCGACCTTCTGGTAAGCCAGGACCCGCGCACACTGCCCCTGCTTGAAGTGAGCGAAGACCTGATGAAGCGCTATGGCGAGCAGGCCGTGGCCGCCGACCGCAACCTGTTGGTAACGGCCTTGGACCGACTGGCGCACTGCGATGCGCAGTACAAGCAGAGCAAGGAGCCCCGTCTTTTGGTGGAATTGACGCTGATCCAATTGTGCCGTGCAGGTGCTGGTGGCGAGGTGAACAGCCCTGAAAAAAAAAGCCCTGACGCTACCGTAAGGCCTCGTCCACAGATCGAAAAGGCGCTTGCTCCATTACCCAGCGCGCCCGTTGATCCTGCCGACACTCCCTCTATTTCAGCCATTTCGAGCGCTTCGATCAGCACTCCATCTTCCAACGGCGACAGCTATGTACCTCGGCGCCGGCTGGCCGGACAGGTGAGCATAAAAGCCACAGCGGAAGCAGCGGCGCAGGAACGCAATGCTTTAGCAGTGGAGGAACAGCCTACGGACCAGCCGGGAAGCATGCCCGGTGAAGCCAAGGAAGTGAACCCGGTGCTACTGCTGAAGGTTTGGCACGACTACGCCAATGTCCAAAAGGAAAAAGGGCGCAGCAGCCTGCATGCCACCTTGGTGGCCAGTGAACCCAAGGTGGCCGGCAAAGCAGTGATCAGCTTTGCCATTGTGAACGAGGTGCAGGAGAACTACCTGCGTGGCGAAAAACCGGAACTGCTCGGCTATCTACGTCGCGAACTGGGTAATCCAGGACTTGAGTTGGAAGTGATCAAGGAGGAGATAAAACTGAAGCCGCGCTACACTGCGCAGGACCGCTTCAACCTGATGGCGGAGAAGAACCCGGCCTTGCACGCCTTGCGCGAGTCCTTGGGGTTGGACCTGGGTTGAAAGGGGCATCGAAGTGTCCTCGCTTTCAAGTGTAACCGGAGGTCCTTAGGCGCAGAAGTGTTCCGCTGAGCGTAATTCCGCTGATGCCCCTGAACTGGAATCCTACCTTTGCGGCCCCTGTGCAATGGTGCGTACGGGTGCATGTACGAACCTGAAAAGAAGCGAACGATGGCCAAGATCAAGGTTGACAATCCCGTAGTGGAACTCGATGGTGATGAGATGACCCGCATCATCTGGAAATGGATCAAGGAACAGCTGATCCTGCCGTACGTGGATGTGCCGATCGAGTACTACGACCTGGGCATGGAGCACCGCGATGCCACCAACGACCAGGTGACCGTGGATGCCGCAAACGCGATCAAGAAGCACAGCGTGGGGATCAAGTGCGCCACCATTACTCCGGATGAAGCGCGCGTGGAGGAGTTCGGCCTGAAGCAGATGTGGAAGAGCCCCAACGGCACCATCCGCAACATTCTTGGTGGCACCGTGTTCCGCGAGCCTATTGTGATCAGCAACATTCCACGCCTGGTTCCTGGTTGGACACAGCCCATCATCATCGGTCGCCACGCCTTCGGCGACCAGTACCGCGCCACAGATGCCGTCCTGAAGGGCAAGGGCAAACTCACCATGACCTTCACTCCCGAGAACGGCGAGTCGCAGACCTGGGAGGTGTACGATTTCAAGGGCGATGGTGTGGCCCTCAGCATGTACAATACCGACGAGAGCATCTTCGGATTCGCGCGCAGCTGTTTCAACATGGCCCTCGCCAAGAAGTGGCCGCTTTACCTCAGCACCAAGAACACCATCCTGAAGAAGTACGATGGTCGTTTCAAGGACATCTTCCAAGAGGTTTACGATAACGAATTCATGGCCTCCTTCAAGGAAGCGGGCATCACCTACGAGCACCGTCTGATCGACGACATGGTGGCCAGTGCCATGAAGTGGAACGGCGGTTATGTGTGGGCCTGCAAGAACTACGACGGCGATGTGCAGAGCGATACCGTGGCCCAAGGCTTCGGATCGCTGGGGCTGATGACAAGCGTGCTGGTAACCCCCGACGGCAAGACCATGGAGGCCGAGGCCGCCCATGGCACCGTAACGCGCCACTACCGCCAACACCAGCAGGGCAAGCCCACCAGCACCAACCCCATCGCCAGCATTTTCGCATGGACGCGGGGACTCGCCTTCCGCGGCAAACTGGATGGCAACCAAGCACTGATCGACTTCGCCAACAAACTGGAGGCCGTGTGCATCAAGACCGTGGAAAGCGGCAAGATGACCAAGGACCTCGCCATGTGCATACACGGCGATGCCACCACCAAGGAGAATTACCTGAGCACCGAGGATTTCATGACAGCACTGCGCGAGGATCTGGAGAAGAGCATGGTCTGATCAATGAACGTCACTAAGGTTGGAAAGAGGCGCCTGCAGCGCCTCTTTTCGTAGCCAATGCAACGCATCCCCGTCACCCGCCGTGACCTTGATCGCCTCGCCATACCCGCCATCATCGCGGGTATCGCTGAACCAGTGATCGCCTTGGTGGATACCGCCTTCGTGGGGCGTTTGGGCACCGCGGACCTGGCGGCGGTGGGCATTGGCAGCAGCTTCTTCCTGCTGGTGGTTTGGGTTTTGGCACAAACACGCAGTGCGGTACTGGCCGTGGTGGCACGCTTTTATGGTGCACAGCGCCTGGATGAGGTGAAGGACCTGGTTCCCATCGCGATCTGGATGAACATCTTGCTGGGCTTTGCTTTCTTCGGAATTACAAGCCTGTTCGCCGAACCCATTTTCCGCTTGTACAATGCCGATGGTGAAGTGCTCGCCAAGGCCGTTGAGTACTACCGGATCCGCAGCATCGGCCATCCCATCGTTCTGGCCACCTTCGCCATTACCGGGGCTTTCCGCGGCATCCAGAACCTGAGCTGGAGCATGTGGATCAGCATTACAGGAGCTGCTATCAATGGCGTACTTACACCCTTGCTGATATTCGGCTGGGGCCCGATCGCCGGTATGGGCATGGCGGGGAGCGCGTGGAGCAGCCTTATGGCCCAAGGAGCAATGTTCGTAATGGCGGTCTTCATCCTGCAAACGCGTACTCCATTCAGCATGGTGCTACGTACCTGGCGGCATCCGGAGTTGAAGGGGCTGTGGCTCTTGAGCGGGAACCTTTTCGCGCGCACCATCGCGCTCAACATCTGCTACTACCTGGGCAACCGTTACGCCACCGGCTACGGCGAAGCACACATCGCAGCCCACAGCATCGCCATGCAGATCTGGTTGTTCAGCGCCTTCTTCATCGACGGTTACGCGGCTGCAGGAAGTGTGCTCGTGGGGCGACTGAACGGTGAGCGCAATTGGTCCGATCTGTACCGCGTAAGTTGGCAAGTGGTGCGCACCAGTGTGACCATTGGTGCTGTGTTGGCGGTTCTCTATCTGATAGCGTACAATGAGCTTGGTCGACTCTTCACCACCGATCCCGAGGTGTTGATGCTGTTCGGCAGTGTCTTTTGGATGGTCGTGCTCACCCAACCGATCAACGCCGTGGCCTTTGCATTCGATGGCGTGTACAAGGGCATGGGCGAAGGGCGGATCCTGCGTAATGTGCTATTCGTTTCCACCTTCGTCGCTTTCGTTCCGGTGGCTTGGGGTGCCGATGCCTTGGGCTGGCAATTGCACGCCATATGGAGCGCCTTCCTCGTGTGGATGGTGGTGCGTGGCGGTCTGCTGGCACTCCACTTCCAACGCCACCATGCTCCGCAGCAAGCTGGCTGAGCAAGCCCTTATCTTCGACACATGAAGCGCATCGTCTTATTCGCGGCCTTGGTCCTCATGGTCATGGGAAGCACCCTTGTCGCACAAGAGCGAAAAGACACCCGGCCTTTTTCTGAACGGGTGTGGTTCGGCGGTGCCGTTGGTCTGTCCTTCGGCACATTCACAGCCATACAACTGGACCCCATGGTTGGATATAAAGTGGACAAGGAGGGCAAATTGTCCGTGGGAGTTGGTGGCAGCTATTGGTACTTCCGCGACAACCGTTTTGGAACACCATACGACTTCTCCGCTTACGGCTACCGCACCTTCAGCCGCTACCGTTTCATCGAACAGGCCTTTGCGCATGTGGAGTTCCTGCACATGAACGTGGAAGCGAGCCGCTTCGGCCCGTTGAGCGAAATAAAGCCGCGGATCTGGGTGCCCCACCTGCTTGTGGGCGGTGGCTATATTCAAAGTATGGGTGGCCGCGGTTCTATTTTTCTACAAGTGCTGTTCGATGTGTGGCAAGACCCCAACAGCATCTACTATGGACGCGGCCCCATACTGGGTGGCGGATTCGGGTTCGGCTTTTGAAAGACAGTTCCAAGCTTGGTCCTTCCATAGGAATGGATCTTTTCTGAAGGTGGCCCGTTCACATTCCTGGACACTCACCGATGATAGGGACAAACAAACCCTATCCCATGAAACAGTTCCACCTAGCACTCGTCCTCGCACTCTCCACCATCACCGTTCTTTCCTCGTGCAAGAAGGACGACCCTTGTGACAATGTCACTTGCCAGAACGGCGGCACCTGCAACGATGGTTCGTGCGCTTGTGCGACCGGCTACGAAGGGACCACCTGTGGAACAGAAATACGTGCCAAGTTCATTGGCACCTACAATGGCAATTTCTCCTGCCCAGGAAACAACTCCACCGTGAACATGACCATCAACAACAGCGCGCAGGGCATTACCAGCGTGGTGTTCTCGGACGGCTTCGATACCTGGGTAGGAACGGTAAGTGGATCAAGTGTGACCATCGCCACCCAGACCATCAGTGGCGGGACAACCATAAGCGGTAGCGGGCAGCTTGCGGGGAACATTCTTACACTGAACCTGAATCTCAGCGGAACCACCTGCACATACTCGGGAACCAAGCAGTAGGCGAATTCGAATTGGCACCATGTCACCAGCCACACCGGGGCCTATAACTAAAGACCCCCGCCGATCTCTCGGTGGGGGTCTTTTTTTCCTGTGGAGCCGGAGGGGTTCGAACCCTCGTCCAAACGACCGCAAAATGTGCTTTCTACATGCGTAGCCACTCCATTGGTTTTAGAGCTGCACCTGGGGAAGGGCACCCCAGCACAGCCTTAGGTCCTGTGTCTTACCTGTGCTACGGACCACCGCACAAGCCAGTCTTCCAGGATGACACCCCTGGTTCGGGAAGGAGGTCGACGGGCCTCCCCGAGGGGTACTCGTCCATGTTACTGTTATTCACATGGATTAAGCCGAATAGCCTTAGGCTATT
>JBBEDG010000088.1:0-6468 GCA_040881405.1 Flavobacteriales bacterium
GGCCTTGTTCTCAATGGGGCCAACGATATCGTTGGTGATATCGCCGTAGGTCTTGTGACCAAGGATGAGCGGTTCTCGGATCGCTGCTTCTGAATGCATGGGGTCCTCTTTATCCTCCGTCGTTTATGCAGTGGCTCCTTCCTCAACGTTGCGCACCTTCACCAGGTAGTTCACGTTGGGCTGTACGCCGATCTCCTCCAGCATGTGGTAGCTGCGGTCGCTGGATGCCTTGCTGCGGATATTGCTGCCTTTGTCGTTCAGGTCGCCGAACACGATGGCTCCATTGCCGCATGCAGCGCTGCAGGCGGTCTCGATATCGCCGTCCTTCACCGTGCGGCCAGCCTTTTTCGCTTCGAGCTTGCCGGCCTGGATGCTTTGCACGCACATGCTGCACTTCTCGATCACACCGCGAGCACGCACGGTAACATCGGGGTTCAGCACCATGCGACCCAGGTCGTCCCAAGCCGGGTTCACTTCGCTGAACTGATCGCTCACGTAGTTGAACCAGTTGAAGCGACGCACCTTGTAAGGGCAGTTGTTCGCGCAGTAGCGGGTGCCGATGCACCTGTTGTAGGTCATCTGGTTGAGACCTTCGTTGCTGTGCGTGGTGGCGGCCACAGGGCACACCGTTTCGCAGGGAGCGTGGTTGCAATGCTGGCACATCACCGGCATGAACACCACTTTCGGGCTGTCACTGGGCACTTCCATGGCCAGGTAGCGCTCGATCTTGCCCTTGCCTTCCTCCTTGCCCTTCTCGTGGGTCATGTCGGAACTGAAGTAGCGGTCCACACGCAGCCAATGCATTTCGCGGCTGCGGCGCACTTCGTCCTTACCAACCACGGAGATGTTGTTCTCGCTGTTGCAGGCCGTGATGCAGGCTCCACAACCGATGCAGCTGTTCAGGTCGATGCTCAAGCCCCAGCGATGGCCAACGCCTTCCACCGGATGCTCCTCCCACAGGTCGAATTCGCGCACAGGCTTCTTGTCCTGTGCGTTGATCACACCATCGGCGTTCACGTCCTCGTGGACGGGTAGCAGATGGGTCTTGTTGAACGCTTCCTTGTCGCCGCTCTTGTACACTCCCACGCTGGTCTCGCGCACCACGCTGTGGCGGTCCATGTGGGTGAGGTGCGTTTGCGTGATGGCCACAGGATAGGTATCCCCAGTAGCGCTAAGACTGCATGCAGCACTGTAGCTTACGGTGCCGCTGGAAAGGCTGGTCAGTGGGTAGGCATTACCGCCCACGGGTGCGCCACCGGCCACTGCGGCCTTGCCCACCTTTTCGCCGTTCGCGCCGCGACCGTAGCCAAGGGCGATGGCGATGGTGCCTTGTTTTTGGCCTGGGCTTGGTACCACAGGCAAGGTCAGGGAACGGTCGCCGACACTTACCGTCACCAAGCTGGCCGGAGCCTGCTCGCCGAGGTACATGTTCAGGTTCATCGTCTCCACATCGGCCGGGCTCATACACACGTAGTTGTCCCACGTGATCTTGGTGAGCGGGTCGGGCATTTCCTGCAACCAAGGGTTGTTGGCATGCTGGCCGTCGCCGATGGCTTCGGTGGTGTAGAAGGAAACCTCGAAGTCTCCGGCTTGCACCGATTTCTTCGCGGCTGCAGCAGCGGAAGCAAGATCACCGGCGAAAGAAACTGCTTCACCGGCGGGTATCGCTGCACTGTACACTCCATTGTGAACGGCCGTGTTCCAGGTATCCTCAAAGGATCCGAATAGGCCTCCTCGTGCGCTGAGCTCTGTCTGCCAAGTGCCCTTCACGAAACTGTGCCAGTTGCTGTCGGAACCGCTCCATTTCAACAAGCTTTCGCCCCACTGACGAGTATCGAACAATTGGCGGATGGTGGGCTGGGCCAGAGCATACTCGCCCAACTTGGGCATGAAGTCGTTCCAGCTCTCCAGGTAGTGATTGTCCGGGCAGATGTAGCTGCACAGGCTGGCGGTCTCATCGGCATACCCGCTGAAGCTTACGCTGAGGCCCACCTTGGCCAATCCGGCCTTGAAGTCCTCGGCATTGGGCAGGCTGTAGGCGGGGTTCACACCGGCCATGAGCAGGGCACCCACGCCACCGGCGTTCATGTCCTTCACCAGTTGAGCTACGGCGGCATCATCACCCTGCTTCAGGTTGCTGTGCTTGTCCAGGTCGATGGTGTTGCCGTAGTTGCCCAGCATGCTGTTGATGCTATTCACCAGGATCTGCGTGCCTTCGTCGTTGCTGCCGCAGAACACCACACTCTTGTTGCGCGCTGCCAACAGGGCATCGGCTGCCTTCTTGGTGGCGGCATCCAGGTCGGCATTGCTGCCACCCACGGCGCTTCCGCCGGTGCGTGCAGCGATCTGGTCGTGCAGGCTGATCACCGCCAAAGGCACTTGGCTCGGCTTGATCGCGGTACGCTCATCGGCATTGGCACCAGCGAGGCTCATGCGGCTCTCGAACTGGAAGTGCCGGTTCATGGCACCCTCCGGGTTGCGACGGCTGGCGTACTGCCAGGTGTGTTCGGTGGTGCTGCCCCAGCTGCTGAGGAAGTCCGCCTCCACGCTCACGATCACATCGGCCTTGGTAAGGTCGTAGCTTGGTACCACGCGCTTGCCGAAGCTCTTTGCGTTGGCACCGGTGATGCCTGCGTAGCTGATGGTGTCGTACTGCACATGCTCCACCGTGGCGTACTTGGCCTTAAGGGCGGCCGCCGCAGCGGCGATGCTCGGGCTGATGATGGTGTTGGTGAGCAACACCATGCGCTTGCCAGCACCGGCGGCCGCAGCCAATCCTTTGCTGATGGCATCGTCCACCTCGCTCCAGGTGCTGGCGCCGTGGCCTTCAGCACCTTTCACGGTGGGGCTCTTCAAGCGCTCGGTGTCGTACAACGAGAGAACCGAAGAGTTGATGCGCGCGTTGATGCTGCCCTTGTCCAGGCCGGGGTTTCGGTTGATGCCGAAGCGTGGGTTGCCCTTGATGTGGATGGGGCGTCCCTCGCGGGTCTTCACCAGGATGCTGGCGAAGTCCTCACCGTCGTAGTACGTGCTGGCATACCAGTTGGCCACACCGGGGGTGATGTCCTCTGGCTTGTTCACGTAAGGGATGGACTTCACCACAGGGGTCTCGCAGGCGGCCAGGGTAGCGGCACCCACGGAGAATCCGAGGAACTTCAGGAAGTCGCGGCGGCCGGTGGATGCACCACCGAATGACGGATCGCCCAGGACCTGGTCGATGGCCGTTTCCTGTGGGAACTCATGTTCCTGGCCTTTCATCGCCTCGGGCTCCTGGTGGAGTTCTCCGAGGTCTTTCCAGTATCGCTTCGTGCTCGACATGCGGCGCGTTGTTCGGTCTTAGTAGTGGCACTTGGCGCATTCCCAGCCGCCAAGCTCCTGTACGGTGATCTTGTCGTCCTCCAAGTACTTCTTCAGTTCCTTGTGGCCCAGGTCGGTTTCCATCAGGCGGGCCATGGTCTCGTCGTAGTATCCGTTGCCGGCCATGTTCACTTCACGCTGGCCGTGGCAATCGATACACCAGCCCATGGTGAGGGGTGCCCACTGCTCGGCCACGTCCATTTCGGTCGCAACCGGACCGTGGCACTCCGTGCAGTCGATCTTGCCCACTGCAACGTGCTGTGCATGGTTGAAGTAGGCATGATCAGGGAGGTTGTGGACCTTCACCCAACGGACGGGGTCCTCTTCGCCGGTGTAGGCCAGCTTCTCAGGATCCCAGCCCACGGCAGCATAGATCTTGGCGATCTCTGCCGTACCTGCTGCAGAACGTCCTTCGGCCACGGCCTGGTGGCAGTTCATGCAGATGTTGGTGCTCGGGATACCAGCGCTCTTGCTCTTTTCGACGCTGCTGTGGCAGTACTGGCAGTCGATGGCAAGGTTTCCTGCTTCCACATTTCCTGCGTGCAGAGTGTGGTTGAAGAGAATAGGCTGTTCGGGTTTGTAATGGGCCACTTCATCGCCGCCGTACACACCCACTACCCAGAGAGCGTTCCAGCCTTGCAGCACAAGCCATACCACCGCAAAGAGCGCGACCATGGTGGCGGGTATCTTATTGTTCCATGCCCACTGTCCGATCTTTTGTCCGAAGGTCAGGTCGGGAGCATGTTCGCGGCCTTCGGTCTCACGCACCGCATTGTCCAAACTCTTCTTTACGCCGCTTAGGGAGATGCCAACGATCAGAAAGAGAAGTGCGAGCACCACCATCCAGATCCAAGTGTCGCCGGCTTCGGTAGGACCGGTCGGGGGAACCTCTACTACGGTGCCTGGCGGAGGGGCAGGCGGAGTGTAGTTGTCCGCGTAGTACAGGATGGCGTCGATCTCCTCATCGGTGACGGCCTGTGCGGTCATCACGCTCTTGTTCCACTCTTCGAACAGCTTGTTCGCGTAGGCGTTACCGGTCTTCAGGTAATTGGTGCTGTTCTTGATCCACGCGTAGATATCGCCTTGGCCTTCCCACCGCGCGCGCGATCCCGCAAGCGCAGGGCCGGTCAGGTTCTTATCGGGCTTGTGGCAGGCTCCGCAGTTACCCTTGAAAAGCTTTTCGCCTTTGGCATACAGCTCAGCATCAGCCGCTTGCGCGCTGGCAGCGGACCATGAGAAGAGCAGGAAGAGCGCGAGGGTAGCTTGTAGAAGCCCGGGGAAACGTTCTGTGATCCTTGCTGCAAGCGACATTCCGGACAATTTGGTAGGGATCGTGAATCCGCGATCCGGGCGCAAAAATAGAAGCGCAGCGGTTCCGGGACATGTAATGTGCTCAGGTTGCCACAGGCTTGTCACTATTTAGAGTCGGTCTAAATAACGAGCATCCCCATTTGCTGCGGTTCCCGGGGGGCATCGGGCGGGTGCGCGGCATACTTTTGGCCCGGCTCGAACGGCATGCGTTACACCCTCTTTTCAGCTCTACTACTGATATCCAGTCTTGGCTTGAAAGCCCAGCAGGATAGCATCGTTCCGGTGCGCACCTTCAAACCATTCGTCTCCCAAAGCCAGGTGCTGTACCTCGATACTCCGCAGGTCGCAGTACCAGTGGCTCCCCAGCGTGAAGGCCGTATCGAACTGCATGTCGACCCGCGGATCGAGCAGGCCATGGCCGACTACGCCGATCGCAAGCACAGCCAGCAAGGGTATCGCGTGCAGATATTCCTCGGCGACCGTCGCACCGCGGAAGAAACCAAGCGCTCCTTCCTCCTGAAGTACCCCGATCGGGCGGCCTACCTCAGCTGGTTGGCACCCAACTTCAGACTGCGGGTGGGCGATCTGCGCACACGCTTGGAAGCCGAACGAATGTTGCGCGATCTAAAGGTGGAGTACCCCGGCAGCTACATCGTGCGCGACGAGATAGAACCGCCTGTTCTGCCGCCATTGAGCGCTCCAGAATAGCCGCCGTTCCGCGCGGACCCTCTTCAACCTTCTCCGTCCCCGTCATTCCGAGCAAAGCGAAGGAATCTCGTCACCCTCTTCCATTGGTCTTACAACAGGTCCTCCGGCCGGTTCACATTGTGGAATACATCCGGCATAAGACCATCGCTACCAAGTACCACATCCAGCCAGGTGGTGCGCACACCACCCAAGGCATCGCTCATCTTCAACTGCCCGGCGGCGATCATGGCTTGAAAGGTGGAGGCACACCTGCGGTGGTAGGCACCCACCAAGGGTTCCACATGGCCGCCGTGGCGCGGTATGACCGCATCGGTGAAATGTCACAGTTCGGCGGTCAAACGCTTCAGCAAGTTGCCATCCACATTCGGCATGTCCACGGCCAGCACCAGCAAGCGGTCGTGCGTGGCATAGCGCATGGCGGTGAGTAGTCCGCCCAGCGGTCCTTGGCCGGGCTGGTCGTCGGGGATCACGAATGGCCCAACATGACCGTGTGTGAGCGGATGCCCTACCACGAGCAGCTCATCCACCATGGGCGAAAGCCGATCCAGAGCATGGTCCAGGAGCGTGGGGCCGCCCGGGCGAAGGGGCAATAAGGCTTTATCCTGTCCCATGCGGCGACTACCGCCGCCAGCGAGCACCACACCCGTCCATCCTTCGTTCGTGCGCATCATCGGGGAAGGTAGTACACCAGTACCGGGTCGCCGGAAGCGAAGCTACTTGTACCCATAGGCAGGTAGGCCAGGGCATTCGCGCCAAGCAAGGAGGCCAGCATATGCGACCCTTGGTCCTGTAGCAGGGATACACGCCCGCCATGCACATGCGCCGCCCTGAATTCGGCGCGATCGCCTTTCACTGATAGGCCCTTGTCCAATGGGAGGTATTCGTTGTCCAACTCAGGTCGGGTAGCGCCCTGCATGGCCCTTATGGCTGGCAGCACGTAGAGCCAGAACAACACCAACACTGCACGTGGATTGCCTGGCAGTCCGAGTATCAGCGTATTCATCCTACGTCCAAGCAGCATGGGCTTGCCGGGCTTCTGTGCCACCTTGTGGAACACGATACGCGTGTCGAGCTCTTCCAATGTGGGCCGCA
>JBBEDG010000089.1:0-6451 GCA_040881405.1 Flavobacteriales bacterium
TACCGCAGAAGAACTCGGCACAAGCGAAAAAGGCTCCCGATCGGGAGCCTTCTTCGTTCATGGGTGTCGACGGAGCGCTATGCGGTTTCAAGCTCCTTCTTCGCGAGGTAGAAGTCGATGAGCTCGATGCCCTTCTCGCTCAAGCGGGCGTCGAGATCCTTCAAGGTCTTGGGAGCAGGCAGGATCACTTTCTCGCCCTTCTTCCAGTTCAGCGGCATGGCGCAGCTGTTCGCATCGGCGGTCTGCATGGCTTCGAGCACGCGCTTGATCTCCTCCATGTTGCGGCCCACGTTCAACGGGTAGTACATGATAAGGCGGATGATGCCTTTGGGGTCGATGAAGAACACGGCACGTACAGCGGCGGTGTTGCTGGCGTTATCGTGCAGCATGCCATAGAGCCGCGCCACCTTCATATCGATGTCGGCAATGATGGGGAAGTCCATGTACACGCCGGTCTTCTCGCGCACGGCCTGCACCCAGGCGATGTGGCTGTGGATACTGTCGATGCTTTCGCCGATGAGCTTGGTGTTGCGCTCTGCGAACCACTGCTTCTCATGTGCGAAGCCGGAAAGCTCCGTGGTACATACGGGCGTGAAGTCGGCCGGATGACTGAACAGGATGGTCCAACTATCCTTGATGTATTCACTGAACTTCATCGGACCGGTGGTCGTAAGGGCTTCGAAATCGGGCGCTTGATCGCCAATGCGCGGCATGCTTATGGGTTCCATGTTCGTTGGGTATTTGAGTACGGTACAAAGTGACGTTGATCTCGACACGCGCCGAGTGACCTTCGTCACGGAAAAGCAACGCCTTGGGAACATGCAATGGACCACGTGGAACAGCAGTGCTCCGTGATGAAGGTCACACCCCGGCCCGCTCCACCGCCCGACCTTTGTATCGCCAATACGAAAAGTGATGATCACCGGACCCTGGCCACTTTACGCACCTTCCGGCATCAAAACCTGTTCAACGCAATGAAGTACACCATCCTCTTCACGGTCATCGGAGTCCTGCTCGGAGCTCTGGGTGGCTGGCTCTACTGGAGCAATTTCGGATGCACCACTGGGTGCTCCATCACCAGCAGTCCGGTGAATAGCAGCCTGTATGGCGCCTTCATGGGCGGCCTACTGGTGAACACCTTCAAGCGCGACCGCAAGGATCCGGTCCAGGACAACAACACAACTGAAAACTAAGACCATCATGCTACGCACACTTTTCGGAATGGGTCCCAAGGTGGACCTGAGCGATGTGATCGCCCAAGGCGCCACCATCGTTGATGTTCGCACCAAGGGCGAATATGCCGAGGGCCACATCCGTGGTTCGCTGAACATCCCATTGGACCAATTGAGCCAGAGCCTGAACAAGTTGCCCAAGGGGAAGCCCGTGATCACCTGCTGCCGAAGCGGTGCGCGTAGCGGCATGGCCGTGGACGTGCTGAAGGGTCAGGGTTTCGAAGCCTACAACGGTGGCCCGTGGACCAGCCTCAACAACCTGATGAAGAAGTGATGAAGGAGAGGCTGCTGCACAACTGGGACTTCGCACGCGGACTTCGGGCTGTTCTCGCGATGGTATTCCTGGCTACCGCCATCGCGAACAGTGAGCCGGTTGCTTACGCGGCAGCAGCGTTCTTCGGCCTACAGGCCGTGTTCAACATCGGCTGCTGTGGTGTGGCGTGCGCGCCGGGACCGGATAGCAATGCCAGCAGCGAACCCACGAGTACAGAGATCACCTACGAAGAGATCCGATGACCATGGAAACCAAGCCCATGTCCTTCCAACAGCTCATTAACGGCGATAAGCCCGTTCTAGTGGACTTTTTCGCCGAATGGTGTGGTCCCTGCAAGATGATGAAACCCATCCTTGACGAGTTCAAGGGCATGGTGGGCGACCGTGCCACTGTGATCAAGATCGATGTGGACAAGAACCCTACTGCAGCGCAAGCTTATGGTGTGCGCGGCGTACCCACATTGGCGATATTCAAGAACGGCAACGTGGTCTGGCGCAAGGCCGGCGTGATGAGCGCCGCCCAATTGCAGAGCGCGCTACAGCCCTTCCTTTGAGGACTGCGGCCAACTCGCCGAAAGATGTACCTCCACCGATCCGCGCCCAACGGTGACCATGCCCCTACGCTGCAATTGATGCAACAGGCGTGTGATCACTTCGCGCGGTGAGTTCAGTTCCTGGGCCATCTCCTGATGGGTCGCCTTCAGGATGTGTGATCCGGTGGCCTGCGCGCGTTTCACCAGGTAGTTCCAGAGCTGCTCGTCCAGCTTGTGGAAGGCAACCACCTCGATCGTATCCAGCAACTCACTGAAACGCTGGGCCTGGGTATCGCTCACGAAGCGACGCCATTCAGGATAGACCATCCAGTCATCCATGTAACGCGCCGGTATCATCAGCAGCTCGGCATCCTCCTCCACCACAGCAAGAACGGAACTCGTCCGCTTGGTGCTGCAGCATGTCAAGGACATGGCGCAGGACTCTCCGGGCATGATGTGGTAGAGGAAGCGTTCATGCCCCTCCTCGTCCTGTGCAAGGATCCGCAGACTGCCCTGTTGTACGATGGGTATATGGGTGATGGCATCACCTGGGTGCATCAGCTCGGTGCCGGCAGGAAGGGAACGGCTCAAAGCGACCGCGTTGAATTCTTGTTGAAGTATTGGGTCCACGAACATGCCGAAAAAGTACAACACAGGCGACGATCCCCCTTCCACCATGTCGCACTTCTTGTCACCGATGGGTGCTCTTATCGTGTTGGACCGCCGTTCCAAGAGCATTGACCGGGAAAAGGCCCACGTCTTCGTTGAAAACTGCCCTACCACCTCGGTGAGCTTTCGATTGGAGAGCATATACCTTCGGATCGAACCCGTTAACACCACACCCATGAAGACTATTCGCAAATTCGCTCTACTGCTCTTACTGGGCTCCGTACTGACCACCCAGACAGGTTGCTTCGGCACCTTCGCCCTCACGCGGAAGGCCTACGAATTCCATGATGGGTTGACAGATAGCAAGTTCCTGAAATCCCTTCTTTTCTGGATACCCGGTGGGTTGGTTTATATGGCCACAGCCTTTGTTGACACTGTCATCCTCAACCTGATCGAATTCTGGAGCGGTACCAACCCGCTGTCCATGTTAGAAGGTGAGCACGAAATGCAGCTTGCTACGCTCAAGGGTGTGGATTACAGGATCGAAGCGACCAAGGACACTTTCACCACAACACAGCTCGGAGGTGATCAGGCCGGTGAGGTGCGTGTGATGAAGTTCGACCGTACGGATATGACCTGGAAGTACAGTGACAGCAAGGTGTGCGAACAGCCTGTGCTCGGCTTCCTGGATGAGCAAGGCGATGAGTTGCGCATGTACACCGACTTCGGCACCATCGACATTGCTGCTGCCGACCTGAAGAACGAAAGCGTTCTGATGGCCAAGCTGGGCGAGTGCAAAGGCGAGGCCATGGCCAGCACGAACTAAGTACCACCCGTTTACGCAAAGAAGGCCCGGCGAAATCACCGGGCCTTCTTCATTGCGATCGGTGTCTTCTTCTCACGGCTTGGCTACTTCAAGGCGCATCCGGGACGGGTTCATCAACAAGCGATCCAGATGCCCCATGAGCTTACGGTCCATAGTGATCAAATGCACGTGGATGTTGCTGTCGTGGTGTGTGAACACGGTCTTGTGTTTCGTGGAGAACACACCGATCAGTTCCACTTCGGCATCGTGTACCATGAAGTGTTTCTGACTGGCATGTGCATCGGCAGGGCCCTTGATGGTGCTTCCAGGTGGAACGTCCATCACATGCGCGGTGCCTTCGGTGATACTCCCTCGAAAACGGAAAAAGAAGGGCGCTTCACGCTCCTCGAATTGTCGGAAAAGGAAAGCATCCAGCGCAGGCAGATCGATCACGTCCTCATCGATCGCAAACTCCTCCCATTCGGCCACATGTTGATGCACGAAGAAGGGTGCTGATACCTGGGTCTGCTCCTCCACTACGACCGTCCCATCGTTCTCCATGTAGGAGATGAAGCTGCGGCCATCCATCACTGTGATCTCGCCTTGCAGGTACTCCAAGGGACCAAGCCCGAAGGTGCCCGGAAAGGCAAGAGTGTCGATGGCAACCAGCCCGGCGAGCTGGCCTTCCCACATGGTAGCGCGCAGGGAACCTGTAGCGATGACCTGGGCTTGTGTGTTCATGTTGGTCCATACGATCAAGAGCACCAAGCAACCAAAGTATCGCCGATATTCGTGGAACATGGGCACGAAGAAACTCCAGAAGAAAGCCCCCCGCAAGGCTGTAATGAAGAAGGTCACCACACCCACGCGGCGCACACCTGCCAAACGCGTGGCGCCGTATGGCAGTGTGCTCCGCGAGTTCTCCCAATTGGTGGAGGGTGCTCGGCATGCATCGGTACGTGCCGTGAATGCGCTGATGACCGCGTCGTACTGGGAGATCGGTCGCAGGATCGTACAGCATGAACAAGGAGGGAAGCACCGTGCAGGCTACGGGGAAGAGCTGCTATCGCGACTGAGCGTCGACCTCACGGAACGCTTTGGGCGCGGGTTCTCCAAAAGGAACATTGAGCAGATGCGGGCATTCCATCTCACATGGCCAATTGCGCAGACAGTGTCTGCGCAATTGGAAAAAGGAGGTTCATCCGGAAAGAAGCAGATCGGTCCCGGACGAAAAACGCAGACAGTGTCTGCGCAATTGAACAAGACAGGGTCTGTCGATGCCCGCGCTCAACAGATCGTGCATCTGCAAGCCGTTTCCGAAGCCTTCCCATTACCATGGTCGCACTACGTTCGGTTGCTCACCGTGGAGGATGATAAGGCACGCGCCTTCTACGAGAAAGAGGCACTGCGCAATGGCTGGAGCGTGCGCCAACTGGACAGGCAGGTCGCCACACGCTTCTATGAACGCACCGGGCTTTCGCGCAACAAGCAGCGCATGCTCACCAAGGGCGCAAAGGCTGAAGTGGAGGATGCCGAAAGTGTCATTCGTGATCCTTTCATGCTGGAATTCCTGGATCTGAAGGACGAATACAGCGAGAGCGAGTTGGAGGAAGCACTCATCCAACACCTCGAACACTTCCTGCTCGAACTTGGTGGCGAGTTCGCTTTCGTAGCGCGACAGCGCAACGTGAGGATCGGCAAGAATTGGTACCGGGTGGACCTGATGTTCTTCCACCGCCGCCTACGCTGCCTGGTGGTGATAGACCTGAAGGCGGGGCGGTACAACCACGCCGATGCCGGGCAAATGAACCTCTACCTCAACTACGCACAAGAGCATTGGATGCAAGAGGGAGAGAACCCACCCGTGGGCCTCGTGCTTTGCACCGAACGTGACGATGCCGTGGCGCACTACTCGCTCAACGGCCTTACCAACCGCGTGATGGCGCGCGAGTACAGGATCACGTTGCCAAAGGAGAAGAAGTTGGAGGCGGCCATAGAGAAGGCGAGGAAGAAGATCGAAGGGAGAACCAAACGATAGGTCTACCCCCCACTAACCATATCCGCCGGATCCACCCACTGATCAAAGTCCTCAGCGCTCACGTATCCCAGCGCGAGTGCCGCTTCCTTCAGCGTAGTTCCCTCCTTGTGCGCCTTCTTCGCGATCTCAGCGCTCTTGTAGTAACCGATGTGCGTGTTGAGGCTGGTGACCAACATCAGCGAGTTCTCCAAGTGACGCTTGATCATCGGGCGGTTGGGCTCGATGCCTTCGGCGCACTTGTCGTTGAAGCTCACGCAGGCTTCTCCGATCAAGCGCGCGCTCTGCAGCACGTTGGCTGCGATCAACGGTTTGAATACGTTGAGCTCGAAGTGCCCATTGCTACCGCCAATGCTAACGGCCACATCGTTGCCCATCACTTGGGCGCACACCATGGTGAGCGCTTCGGGTTGCGTGGGGTTCACCTTGCCGGGCATGATGCTGGAGCCGGGCTCGTTGTCCGGTATCACCAACTCACCGATGCCACTGCGTGGGCCGCTGCTGAGCATGCGGATGTCGTTGCCGATCTTCATGAGTGAAACGGCGAGACGCTTCAGCGCACCGCTGAGTTCCACCATGGCATCATGTGCAGCAAGCGCCTCGAATTTGTTGGGCGCCGTAACGAAAGGCAGGCCGGTGAGCTCAGCGATCTTCTTCGCCACCAAAACACTGTAGCCAGCGGGTGCGTTGAGTCCGGTACCCACTGCTGTTCCACCCAAGGCCAATTCGCGCACCATCACAAGCGCATTGTCCACGGCACGCAAGCCGTTGTCCAATTGCTGCACGTAACCACCGAACTGCTGGCCCACGGTAAGTGGTGTCGCGTCCATGAAGTGCGTACGCCCGGTCTTCACGATGTCCTTGAAGGCCTCGGACTTCTTCGCCAGCGTATCGCGCAGCTTCTTCACGCCCGGGATGGTCACCTCCACCGTGAGCTTGTAGGCCGCGATGTGCATGGCCGTGG
>JBBEDG010000090.1:0-6448 GCA_040881405.1 Flavobacteriales bacterium
ACTCGCCACTCATCAGTCGCCACTCGTTACTCCTTTTGCTTCTTGAACTCCAACTTATAGAAATGGAAATCCGGGCTATGCAGATCGATGGTGAAGTAGCTTACGTTGTGGTCGGCATCGAAGTGGAAGGTGATGTAGCCGGGTTCCAGGAAGGGGTCCGCGTGGTTCCACTGCCAGGTATCGTGGTGCCAGTGGCTGAGGGTTCCGGTAAAGAGTTCCTTGGCTGGCTGTAGCGTCAGAACAGGAGCGCTGCCTTCCATGCGCAACTCTGCGTTGCCGTAGATCTTGTCCGTGTATGTGCCAACGAGTGCGCCGTTGGGGGCGCTCGGCGTGGTGCCTTCCTTGCGGGCTTCCACGCGCGCGGCCACACGAGCTGCATCGCGTTCCTTGCCTGCCTTGATCCGCGGCAGCATGTCGGTCACTGGATCGGCCTTGCCATCGCCGAGATAGAGGTCCAGGATCTTGTTGGTGATGGCGAACACGCTGTAACTCTCGCCATTGCCAAGGGCGATCACCGCCAGGTCCTTGCTTGGCACCACGGCATGGTTCAGGATGAAGCCCGGCATGCCGCCGCTGTGGGTGATCACGCTATTGCCGTTGAAGTCTTCAAGGAACCAGCCCAGTGCCGCACCATCACGCCGTCCGCCCATGGGCAGGTGGTTGCTGGTAAGCATCCGAAAGGTGGGCGTGCTCAAGAATTGTTTTCCGTTCAGCTTGCCTTTATCGGCCCACATTGCATCCCACTTGGCCAGGTCGGTAACGCAGCTGTTGATGCCCGTTGCGCCATCGGCACCTTGCAGTGCTTGGTAGGGCATGCTTTTCTGTGGGGCTTTGGGGTCCTGGCCTTTGCGAACATGGGGTAGGGCCACATCGCTGAAGTTGGCCAGGTCGGCGGTCTCCACGGTGGTGCGGGTCATTTCCAAGGGCTTCAGGATACGCTCGGCGATGAACTCATCCCAGGTCTTGCCGCTTACGCGTTCTATCAGTTGTGCTGCTGCTATGTACATCAGATTGCTGTATCCGAAGTCGGTGCGGAAACCATGTGTGAAAGGCTCTGCACTGTGTCGGCGGAGGATCTCGGTCTGGTCCAGGTCGGTGCCGTACCACAGCAGGTCGCCATCGAAGGTGATCCAGCCGCTGCGGTGGCTCAGCAGATCGATCACCGTCATATTGGAGGTGATGAAAGGGTTTGTGGTGTTGAATTCGGGGAGATGGTTCCGCACCGGATCATCGAAGCCGATCTTGCCATCGTCCACGAGCAATCCAATGGCTGCGGCGGTGAAGGCCTTACTCATGCTGGCGCAGAAGAAGATAGTGTTGGGGGTCACCGCTTCCGGCTTCGCCAGATCAAGCTTTCCGTATCCCTTGCTCCAAACGAGCTTGCCGTCCTTCACAATGCCCACGGCCAGTCCAGGCTGATCGAACTGCTGTACCGCGTTGGCGATGTAGGCATCGAGCTTCTTGAGGTCGGGTTGCTTTTGGGCGAGCAGTGCTGTTGCGAGCAGCAGTGCGAGTACGGCGGTGGAAAGGCGTTGGGTGATCATGTGTCGAAGGTCGGGATTGTCCGACAAGCATCCTGCTTGTCCCCACAAACGAAAGCTTTCTGGGGCGATCAATGTGCTTCGGATGGGTCTGCTCGCACAAGCGTTCCGCTTGTGCTCGTGCTGAGCACAGCCAAGATGCCTGTGCGAAACTACTTCACCTCCTCCACCTTCTTCACGCCCTTCAACTCGGTGTTCGCATCCACACCTTCGCGCACTTCGATGTTGATGCCATCGCTGAGGCCTGTGCGGATCCAGGTCTTCTTCCATCCTTCCCCGTCCTTCACCTGCACCCAGGCACTATCGCCCATTGCGTTGAACTCCACGATGCTCTCCGGCACGGCGAGCACACTGTCGCGTTGCTCCAGAACGATGTCCGCATTGGCACTGTAGCCTGCGCGCAGTGTCATGCCCTCCTTCACCTTCACCGCTGCGCGGATCTCGAATTGGATGGCACCGCTTTCCTCCACGCCTTTGGGCGCGATGTATTCCAGTTCCGCATCCCATGTGGCATTCTCCACAGCGCCCACCGTGAGCACCACAGGCATGCCCAAACTCACTTTGCCCACCTCGCTCTCGTCCACGTTCCCCTGGAAGATGAGGTCCGTCATATCGGCCACCAAAGCAATGGTGGTTCCTTCGTTGAAGTTGTTGCGCTCGATAACGCTGTTGCCCTCTTTGATCGGTACATCGAGGATCATGCCGGTTACAGTACTACGCACAAGGGTGTTGCTGGCGCTGCGGCTGCTCTTGCTGATGCCATCGCGCACCACTTGCAGGGCATCCTGCGCGGCATCGAGTTCTTGCTTGGCATTGCGAAGCGCGATATCGAAGGTTTGCATCTCGGCCGCGGCGATCACGCCCTTGTCGGCCAGTGGCTTGTTGCGGTCGTAGTTCAACTGTGCGTTCTGTACACCGATCTCGCTGGTGCGCACACGGTTCTCCGCGTTGCTCAGCGAGAGCATGTCGGGTACGATCTGGATCTTGGCGATCACGTCGCCCTGCTTCACCTCCTGGCCTGCTTCCACCAGTACTTCGGTAACGATTCCGCTCACCACAGGTTTGATCGCGATCTCGCGGCGCGGCACGATCTTGCCGTTGGCCACGGTCTTCTTCACGATGTTCTCCGTGCGCGGCTTCTCCATGGTGAATTCCTCAGGGGTCTTCGCGCTCTTCTTGTAGAGGAACCAGAAGGACCACAGGACCACAACGGCGAGGATCAGGAAGAGAAGAGGCTTAATGATGCGTTTCATGTGTGCTGTGCCGGGAATGGCGAAGGTGTTCGTGGTGTGGAGGGTATCAGAATGGAGGCTGCGTTACTCAGCGCGCAGGGCATCCACGGGTTTTATTGCCAATGCGCGCCTCGCCGGGAACAGTCCTGCGAGCAGTCCGCTTAGGATGAGCACACCCAATGCGATGAGCGCGACGCTGAGATCGATCTCGGGTTGTGCAAAGAAGTCGCTTTTGAATCCTGCTGCGTTCACAGCCTCCAGGATGAGCATGCCGGAAAGCAGACCGATGTAACCGGCGATCACGGTGAGTGTGAGTGATTCCAGCACGATCTGCGTCGTGATGCTTTTCGGTGAGGCCCCGATGCTTCTGCGTATGCCGATCTCTTTGGTGCGCTCGCGGATGATGACCAGCATGATGTTGCTGACGCCGATGGCACCGGCCAGAAGCGTGAGTATGCCCACGAACCAACCAAGTCCGGTGATGGCCTTGAAGAGGTTGTTGGTCAGGTCGAACATCTCTTCCACATTGAAGCCACCGAAGGCGAGATCATCGTCCGGATGGATGCGGTGCTTTGCACCGAGGATGCGTTTGATATCAGCTTGCACAACGGACGCCGGGGTGCCTTCATGTGCCGTGATGGCGAACCAGTGTACTTGGTTCATGGCGTTGAACGCGCGTTGGAACGTGCTGAATGGTACATGGATCACAGCGCTTTGATCGCCGCCCATGTTACTGGATGCCTTTGGCCGGTGTATGCCCACCACCTGGAAGAACACACCTTGTATTTTGATCCATGTGCCCAGGGGGTCCTCACCATCCGGGTATAGGAGCTCGGCCACGCGGCTGCCGATCACAGCCACTTTCCGTGCATCCTTCACATCCAGATCGTTCAGGAAACGGCCCGAGGTGATCTCGGTACCTTGGATGCGCAGCACATCGGGCACATCGCCATTCACACTGAAGGCCGCTGTTCGGCCCTTGTACTCCACGTTGTTCCCACCACGCCAGCCACCAAGTTGCAAGCGCGGGGCAAGGGCATCCACTCCCGGCACCTTGCGCCGTATGATCTCTATGTCCTGGTTGTCGAAGTTGAAGTAGCGGCCCCGTGGAAAGCCTTGGTAGGGCAGGGATGTGGTCTGGGTCCACACGAAGGCGGAGTTGCTGGCCCAACCGGCGAAGGCCTTGTTGACGCCGTTGCTCAGTCCGTTACCTGCGCCCAGCATTACAATAAGCATGAAGATGCCCCAGCCAACACCGAAGGCCGTAAGGAAGCTGCGCATCTTGTTCCGCGTCAGCGTGTTCCAGATCTCGCTCCACCGGTCGCTATCGAACATGGTCGTTACCTGTTGGAACAGGTCGGGAATTGAATGTTGAGCGCCGTGCCTTATTCATCGCGAAGTGCTTCAATGGGTCGTATGCGCGCTGCGTGGCGAGCCGGGATAAGGCCCGCGAGGGTGCCAGTAATGATCAGGAGCACAAGCGCCTGTATCGCAATGCCGATGTTCACTTCAGGCTCTCGGAACATGGGTGCACCTGGAAGTAACCGTGCTATGCTCTCCAAAGCGGCGATGCCTAAGAGCAGCCCACCATAACCTGCAAGGGCGGTGATGACCAATGCTTCCATCATGATCTGGCCCATGACCGATGCGGGTGTTGCACCAATGGCCTTGCGCACACCGATCTCGCGGGTACGTTCCTTCACCACGATCAGCATGATGTTGCTAACACCCATGATGCCTGCGATGATGGTGCCGATGCCCATGATCCAGATGAAAACGTTGATGGCCCAGAAGATGCCGGCGAACTTCACGTAGTTCTCCAGCCGGTTCTCCACCCAAACGGCACGCGCGTCCGAGGGGTCGAAATTGTGGCGCGACGAGAGGATGCTGATGACCCGTTGTGCGGCTTTCACGGCCTCGGGTACGGTGGCCTCGCCCAAGGTCATGTAGATGCGGTCGAGGTCGCGGAAAGCACCGAACACGCGCTGTGAAGTACTAAGCGGAATGAAGACCTTACTGCGTTGGTTCTGTCCTTGGTTGCTTTCGAACTTGTACACGCCCACCACTTCGAAAGGCACACCGTTCACTTGGATCCATTGGTGTATCGGGTCGATGGAGCCGAAGACTTGTCGCGGGCGTCGTCCGCGATCACGATCACCTTACGCCCTTCCTGCTGGTCGGGTTCGTTGATGTATCTGCCCTGCAACATCACTTGTGTTTCCACATGCCAGTAATCCGGCTCGATACCGGTAATGCCGTAATTGCCGAACTTGTCCTGGAAATTCAGCACACTTTCTCCCCTCCAAAGGGAGTATTCGCCACTGCTGTATTGCACTTGTGCCACGCTAAGCCGTATGGCCTGCAGGTCCTGGTTGTCCAATTGGATGCTTCGGTTCGGCGGCATGCCTTTCCACGGTTTGGTGGTGCTTCCGCCGCGCACGCTGATCACGTTCTTCGCATTGTTCTTGAAGCCGTGCTCGAATCCGTTGCGTAGCCCACGCCCCATGCCCAGGAGCATGATAAGCATGAATATCCCGGTGAACACACTGATGCCTGTAAGCACCGCTCGCAGCTTGTTCTTGCCGATGCTTTCGAACACCTCGCCCCACTTCTCCCTATCGAACATCGGCTGTAGGGTTGTGTGCCATGGCTTTCGGGTCGCCGTAAGCGTCTTCGATAAGCCCGTCCTTCAGGCGGATAACGCGCTGGGTCATGGCTGCTATGTCGTGCTCATGGGTCACGATCACCACGGTGAGCCCGAGTTCCTTATTGACCTTAAGGAGCAGATCCATCACCTCCTGGCTGGTCTGAGTATCCAGTGCGCCGGTGGGTTCATCGGCAAGTATCAGTTTGGGGTCGGTGACAAGTGCACGTGCAATGGCCACGCGTTGCTTCTGGCCTCCGCTCAGTTCGTTCGGTAAGTGGTGCGCCCAGTCCTTCAGGCCCACCTTTTCCAACATGGCCAAGGCCATTTCGCTGCGCTTCTTGCGGGAAACCCCTTGGTAGTAAAGCGGCAGGGCCACGTTCTCCAATGCGTTCTTGAAGCTTATGAGGTTGAAGCTCTGGAACACGAAGCCCAGATACTTGGAGCGCAGTTCGGCGGCCTTGGTCTCGCTTTGGCCTTTGATCTCCAACCCGTCCAAGAGGTATTCGCCACCGTCGGCGTTGTCCAATATGCCCAGGATGTTGAGCAAGGTACTCTTACCCGAACCAGAACTGCCCATGATGCTTACGAGTTCGCCCTGGCCGATGTGCAGGTCGATGCCCTTGAGAACCTGGAGCACATTGGTGCCGGTGCGATACGATTTGCGGATGCCGGTGAGTCGGATCATGGAGGGTACGAAGTTACCGGGGGGTGTTGCCTCCCAAGAACGCTCTACACGAGCGGTCCAAGTGCGGTAGGAATGGAAGGAATACCCTGAATGCCGAACTAAGCGCGGCGGAAGACCAGGTTCACCAAGGGGCGCTGCACGTGTATCTCATACAGCAGACCAGCGCGGTAAACATAGCGGTTGGAGTTTCCGTTGGGGAAGGTGATCAGATACTGTCCTTTCCCAAGACGCTCCAAGGCCAACGCGCGCAGAGCGCCTTCCACAAAGATGAAGTCCTCTTTTTCGGGACAGACTTTAATTCTGAATTCTCTTCCATAAATTCGATTAGGTGCTCGGTGCCGAA
>JBBEDG010000091.1:0-6445 GCA_040881405.1 Flavobacteriales bacterium
GTCCAACACGATCAGGTACAGCAGCCCGTAGGCCATTCCGGCCATGAACACGGACCCCTCAGGCAGTATGCGGCCCAGCTGGTGGTTCAACTCCAGCAGGCCAAGGGTGAAGCCTAGCACAACGGCGATAAGTGCATAAGCACCTCGCAGCAGGCGCGGCCGTACTTCGTTCAACACCTCGTGTGCAGGGTCCCAAGTGGCCCACAAGCGGTTCTGCAGCACAAGCGATACGATCACTGCAAGACCTGTGATGAAGAGGCGATTGATCACCGGCATCAAGGGCTCTTCGCGGTAGTGCAGGTAGCCTTCCAGGTCCATCACCAAGCTGATCACCATGAGCACGGTGACCAACAAGCTGGTGCGCTCCACCAAGCGGATACCCGAACGCTTGGCGAACCAGAGCAGCAGCACGCCTTCGGCCGCCCAGAACAGGGTGATGTGGTCGCCATCGAGCTGCACCGGTGCGGCCAGGCTGATGAAGGTGAGCACCACCCCGATCAGCAGGTACACCAGGTTGCGCGGCACCCGCTCATCGCGGAAGAAGCGCATGGCGAAGACCACGTTCACCGCGGCCAGCAGCACGCACAGCAGGCCACCGACCCGCATGTCCAGATCGGCCAGGAAACGCATGCCGAAACCGAAGTACAATGCCGTATTCGCAAGGAACAGCGAATAGTCCAGAGGCGTGAAGGGGGTGCGGTGCCGAAGGTCGTACCACAGGAGCATGGCGAAGAACACTGCGTAGAACGCCGTGGCGAATCCCAAGGCGTACCACACCGGAGCAGGCTGCAATCTTCCGTAGGAGAACATGGCCCAAGAGCCGAACAGCAACCAACTAAGCCCGAATGCCAGGACGTTCAGGATGCTCCACTTCTTGTAGTTGGCCAACACCAGCATTCCCGCGTTAAGGATCAGCAGGTAGGTGAAGAGAACCTTGTAGTTGCCTTCGCCGGAGCTTACCAGGAAGGGCGTTGCGAAGCCGCCGAGCAGTGCGATGACGGCCAATTCGCGGCGGTCGTAGGCCAGCGTGAGCAGGACTCCCAATGCCGTGATCCCCACCATGACCGCGAATGCCGCCGTTTGCCCGATTATGCGGTACTCCTGGAAGGCGATGGCGATGCTGAAGTAGAGCACGGCCAGACCACCACCAACAAGCACCGAACTGAAAGCACGGAATTTCTCGCGCAAGCGGTGGGCAAGGAAGATGAGCAGACCACCGCTGGCAACGCCGATGAGCGTTTGTGCCGTTTCGCCGATATAGCCTTTGCCAATGGCGTACTTCAACAGCAGGCCCAAACCCAGCACCAGGATCGCGATGCCGATCTTGTTGATGAGGTTCTCTCCGATGAACTTCTCCAGGTCCGGGTTGCGCTCCATGAACGAAGGGCGCCTGGGTGCTGGTGGCGTTGGCTCCTGCCTTGGTGTACTTATGACCGGCGTGGGCTCCTGGATCGGTATGTGTACGGGCTCCCAAATGGATTCCGCTGGTGGTGGAGGTGTGAGCGGTGGGGCTGTCGATGCCACCACAGGGAGGATGGGTTCTTCCTGGATAGGAATGGTGCTGAGGATACTTGGAACTGCGCTCTCCTGCACAGGAGGCGTACTTGGCTCAGCAGCGGTTCGTGGTGCAGTCGCTGCTGTTTGTTCCTGGCTGCCGTCCGGTACTTGTATGGGTCTCGCCTGCCGGGCCAGTTCCTTCATCAGCTCCTGCATCTGGAGCCGGTTCGTCCCCAGTTCGCCCTCCACGGCGGAAATGCGGTTCCTGATGCCGAGCACGACCACAAGCACGGCAACAAGCAGGGCGAAAAGCAGTACCTCCATGGGGTGTGTTCCGTTGCCAAGCTATGCCATAAGCTGCTCACGGCAATGATGCAGGCCGATCGGCTGTCCTACTTTCGCGCTCCGATCCAAGGCCTTGTCCCCGACCACTTCGGGGCACGAGCCAGCGGCCATCGACCCATCGACCCATGAGCGTCCGCGTCCGTTTCGCCCCCAGCCCCACCGGCCCCCTGCATATGGGCGGTGTGCGCACTGCCTTATACAACTACCTCTTCGCCCGAAAGCACGGCGGCGAATTCCTATTGCGCATAGAGGATACCGACCAAACACGTTTCGTGCCCGGTGCCGAGGAGTACATCCGCGAAGCGCTTGACTGGTGCGGCCTTACGCCCGATGCCAGCCCCTGGAACCCCGGCCCCGATGGACCTTACCGCCAAAGCGACCGCAAGGACCTGTACAAGCAGTACGCCGACCAACTCATCGCTGACGACAAGGCCTACTACGCCTTCGATACCTCCGAGGAACTGGAGGCCATGCGCGAGCGACTGAAGGCCGCCGGTTCGGCCGCACCGGCCTACAATGCCGTAACGCGCGAGCACATGAAGAACAGCCTTTCGCTGAGCACCGACGATGTGAAGGCCAGGCTGGATGCCGGCGAACCCTACGTGGTGCGCCTCAAGGTGCCCCGCCACCAGGAGGTGCGTTTCGAGGACATCATCCGCGGCTGGGTGGTGGTGCAAAGCAGCAACATCGACGACAAGGTGCTCTTCAAGAGCGACGGCATGCCCACGTACCACTTGGCCAACATCGTGGACGACCACCTGATGCGCATCACCCACGTGATACGCGGCGAGGAATGGCTGCCCAGTGCACCGGTCCACGTGCTCATCTACGAGGCCTTCGGCTGGGAACGCCCAGCCTTCGCCCACCTGCCCCTGATCTTGAAACCCGATGGCAACGGCAAGCTGAGCAAGCGCGACGGCGACCGTCTCGGCTTCCCGGTGTTCCCATTGGATTGGAAAGACCCCACCAGTGGCGAAAAGAGCAGCGGCTACCGCGAGCGCGGCTACTACCCCGAGGCTTTCATCAACATGCTCGCTCTGCTGGGCTGGAATCCGGGTGGCGACATCGAGTTGATGACCATGGCCGACATGATCAAGTACTTCGACCTGGCCCGCGTGCATAAGGGCGGCGCCAAGTTCGATCCGGATAAGACCAAGTGGTTCAACCAGCAGTACCTGCGCATGCGGCCCGATGCGGAACTGGGCGCCCAGTTGCAGTCCAGGCTGAAGGATCACGGCATCGAAACCACGGTGGAGCGCGCAACGGCCGCAGCACTACTGTTGAAGGAACGTGCCACCTTCGTGGAGGACATGCTGGAGGGCACCTACCTCTTCACCTCGGGATCGCCGTTGGTGAACAATGTTGATGCGGAAGCAGAGCTGAAGAAGCGCTGGAAACCCGAAGCCGCATCAGCCCTGGACTCCTTTGTGCAGCAACTTGACGCCCTTCCGACGCTAAGTCCGGCCACAGTGGAAAAGACCTTCAATGATGTTCTTACGCAACATTCGATGAAGATCGGGCAGCTGATGCCGCTTTTGCGCCTCTTTGTGGCGGGTCGTATGCAAGGCCCCGGCATGTTCGATGTAAGCTCCTTGCTGGGTAAGGAGGAAGTGATCTCCCGCTTGAAGGCGGGTCTTGAACATTGCCGCACATGGGCTTGATGGAAGTGAACGGCATCCGGGTGTACGCCTTCCATGGCTGCCTGCAGGAGGAGGGTCGCATAGGCGGCAATTTCCGCGTGGATATTTCCGTGGAAGGCGACTTCGGACTTGCCGAAACCGGCGACCACCTTGCCGATACCGTTGACTACGGCCGGGTAACGGCCATTGTGAAGGAACAGATGGCCGTGCGCGCCAACCTCATCGAGCACGTAGCAAGCCGCATTCTGGATGCCCTGCATGCCGAATGGGAGCAGCCGTATTTCTGGACCGTTCGTCTGGTGAAGGAGCGCCCACCCATCAATGGCGATGTGGCCGAGGCGGTCTACACGGTGCACGGATAGTCCGATCACGCTATCTTCGCCGCCTGTCCGCCGAAAGCAGGCATTTATTCCTGGTCGCGTGGCCGAGTGGCTAGGCACAGCTCTGCAAAAGCTGCTACTGCGGTTCGAATCCGCACGCGACCTCCACCCGATGCCCCGGAATTCCGGGGCATCGTTCGTTTTCGGCCACCGCACATCGGTAGCGGTTCGGGTGTTCATAAGCGCATGTTCTTTACCATGCCCGTACCTTGGCCCATACCGATCGCCGCTGCGCTGCGTTCATGCAGTGCCCAAGTTGAACACATGCCTTTGTTCCGCACCCTCTTGCTGCTTTGGACCTCCTTCGGGATGGTCTCCTTGATCCTAGCTCAGAACCCCTTGGGAAACTGGCAGGACCATCTTCCGTATCGCCGTGCAATTTCCGTTGCGGAAGGCGGAGGCAGCATCTACTGCGCATCCACCACGGCCGTGTTCCGCTACCACATGGCCACGGGCGAAATAGAGCGCATCACCAAGGCCAACGCCTTGAGCGATGTAGGCATACAAGGCCTGGCCTGGAACCAGGAGTTGGGCATGCTGCTGGTGTACTACGCCAACGGCAACCTGGATCTTCTTCAAGGCGATCGTTCCTTCAACATGGGCGATATCCGGCGCAGCAGCATCCTGGGTAACAAGGGCATCTACAGCGTGTACATGGAAGGTACGCGGGCCTATCTGGGCTGTGGCTTCGGCATAGTGCTCGTGGATCTGGCCCGGCGCGAGGTTCGCGAGACCTGGTTCATTGGCCCCAGTGGATCCCAAGTGCAGGTCAATGGCATCACCATCTGGAACGACAGCATTTACGCCGCCACCAACAATGGTCTTTTCACGGCGTCCGCGAATGCCCCGAACCTGGCTGCATTCAGCAGCTGGGCGAGGCGCAGCGACATGCCGCCAGCCATGGCGAACGGCCCGTTCAACGACGTGGCTCGGCTTGGCGACCGTATCCTCCTGAATTACCGCTCCGCCCTGCCTGAGGCCGATACCCTGCTGCTGTTGGACCAGAGCAACACGTTCCAGCGCTACAGCCCTCTGTACGGCATGCGCAACATCAATCTCAACGTTTCCGCCAACGGCGAATTCGTCATTGTTCCACACGCGTTGGACATCCACCGTTACAACGTGGATCTGGAAGAGATCACATTCCAATTCGGTTACGAGAACACGGCGCCTTTCCCCAACCAAGCGATCCACGGCAGCGATGGAGCTTTTTGGGTGGCCGACCGGGAGCTTGGGCTGGTGCGTGGCGAAGGCTTTGGCGAAGGGCGTTCCATAGTGCCGAATGGTCCCCGAGGTGCATCCTCGGTGCGTATGGACAGTAAGGAGGGTGTGCTGTTCGTATCCACCGGCAGTGTGGCGGGCAACTGGACCAACATCTTCAACAAGGAAGGGGTACATCACTATGCCGATGGTGTGTGGCGTACCAATGACCGGGATAACACCCCGTTGCTGATCGGCGCGAACGACTTCGGCGAAGCCATGTGCGATGTGATGGATGTTGCCGTGGACCCCAAGGACCCCACGCGTGCTTTCGCGGCCAGCTGGGACGAAGGCCTCTTGGAATTCAAGGACCGGGTGCCCATTCGCTTCGTTAATGCCAGCAACAGTGCTCTTGAGGCCGAGTTGAACGGAGCTCCCAACAAGATCAACACCGCGGGCCTCGACTTCGACCTTGACGGTAACCTGTGGGTCACCAATGCTTCGGTACCTGCGGTGATCAAGGTCTACACCACGGACGGTGAATGGTTGTCGTTCACCCCCGGGGGCATCCTCAATGGCAATTTCCTGGTGTCAGACATAGTGGCCGCGAGCAACGGTTACAAATGGGTGATACGCCCACGGGGCAATGGCCTGCTCGTGTTCAACGACAACGGAACCATCGATAACACGGCCGATGACAACTACAGACTGCTGAACAACATCGAGGGCTCCGGGGGCCTTCCTTCCCAGGACGTCTTTAGTGTGGCCGAGGACAAGGAAGGCCAGGTGTGGGTCGGCACCAACCGCGGGGTGGCCGTGTTCTTCACGCCGCAGTCCATCTTCGGAACCGGGAATTTCGATGCCCAGCAGATCCTCATCGAACAGGATGGCAACGTACAGATCCTGCTGGAGACCGAGACCGTAACGGCCATTGCCGTGGATGGTGCCAACCGCAAATGGATCGGAACGCAGAACAGTGGCGTCTTCCTGGTATCGGCGGATGGCAGACAACAACTCCAGCGCTTCACCCGGCTCAACAGCCCGCTGCCAAGCGACGCGATCACCTCCATTGCCATAGATGGGGCCAGCGGGGAGGTGTTCTTCGGCACCGAGCGGGGCATCCTCAGCTACCGCAGCGATGCCACGGAGGGCGAGTTCGAGAACACTTGTGCCAGCGTGTACCCCAATCCGGTACGCGACGACCACACCGGCCCCATAGCCATTACCGGGCTGGTGCGTGATAGTGAAGTGAAGATCACCGACATCGCCGGGAATCTGGTGTACCGCACCACATCCCTGGGTGGGCAGGCCGTATGGCCGGGAACAGACCTTGGCGGTAACCGTGTGGCCACAGGTGTGTACCTGGTCATGGTGGCCGACCGC
>JBBEDG010000092.1:0-6438 GCA_040881405.1 Flavobacteriales bacterium
ATAGGAAGGGGAAGTACTTCACTTTACCGGTCTGGATAAGGGAGATCGATTCGAAGAGTTCATCCACCGTACCGGCACCTCCGGGCATCACCACGAAGGCGACACTGTATTTCAACAGTAGCACCTTGCGGACATAGAAGCGCTCGAATGTTAGGCTAACGTCCAAGTAGGGGTTGGCGTACTGCTCCATGGGCAGTACGATATTGCAGCCCACGCTGCGTGCACCGACATCGCGTGCACCACGGTTCGCGGCCTCCATGATGCCTGGACCACCACCGGTCATGATGGTAAAACCTACACGACCCACCCGGGCTGACAGCTCCTGTGCAGCGATGTAGTACGGATGATCCTCCTTGAAGCGCGCACTGCCGAAGAAGGTGACACAAGGCCCCACGAAGTGCAGCTTGCGAAAGCCATAGATGAACTCGCGGGCGATATGCACCACGCTTTGGAATTCCTTCCACCGTGAACGTGGACCGGCCAGGAAGCCGAGGTCGATGTGGCGCTTAGTGTCAGGCGTTGTCATTGTCCGCGAAGGTAGCGGGCTGCTCCGGCCTGTCAGGGATCACGTTTCCTTGACTGAGCTTTGTAGAGTTCAGGCAGCACCCTTTTCGGCGACACGCTCCTGTGTCGAATTCCGGTGCACCCACCAAGTCCACCAGATCAATACCAACTGCACCGCGATCCGAATGGCAGCGGCCAGCTTGCTACCGATCGCGGGCTGTTCGCGGAAGTAGTCGATGACATGCACCGGGAGGAACACGATCATCAACAACACAATACCCAGAGTGGCCCACCAGCGAAAGCGTGGAACGAAGACACCAAGCCCGAACGCGATCTCCAAAGCCCCCGAGAGGTAGTTGATCGCATCCTTTGGCAGCCCATCGGGGATCATCGGGTCGTACGCCGCCGGGAAGACGAAGTGCGCGATGCCGGCCACTATCATGATGGTACCAAGGATGGCGCGCTGGGTGGGTATCGATCGTGGCATGTGGAAAGCTATATCAAGTTCCTGTCGAGCCGCGAGTAATGATCGTGGTCGGTCTGGCAATGATAGCCTCGAAAGAGCGGAACAGTCACGGTGCTATTCACGTCCCGCAGAATGTGTGGTAGCCAAGATCTCCGTCGGATGGAGGTAGGCTGAACGCATCCGGTATCGCTGCACTGGTGTAGGGTTCAGCAAGCACGGCGAGGAGCGCTTTTAATGGTGCGATGTCGTTCTGCAAAGTGGCTGCATCCAGTACGTGCTCCACCACGTGGTTGCGTGGTATCACCGCTGGGTTCACGCGCCGCATCAGAAGGCGTGCGGATCGAAGGCCATCCGGTGCAGACGTGATGCGTTCCATCCACCGTGTGTGCCAACTGTTGAGCCGCTCATCGGTGAATGGCGCTAAACTGGATGCTTCTTCTTGCAACAAAGCAGCGAAGGTGTTCGTATGGTCAGCTCCTGTGGCCTGCATCAGGTCATAGAGTTCTTGTACGAGCGCTGCATCGCCGGTCCGCGGTTCGGCGATGCCGACCTTGGCGCAGGCCATGCGTAGATGCGCGGCACGGAAGAGCATCGGGAACTCGTCCAGCACCGCTTGGGCCAGCGCGATGGCTTGGTCCTCTTCGACGTGGATCAGCGGCAGCAGCGCACCGCCCAGCACGGACAAGTTCCAATGGGCTATGCTGGGTTGGTTGCCGAAGGCGTAGCGGCCGCCGGTATCAATGGAGCTGAACACCGTGGCCGGATCGTAGGCGTTCATGAAGGCACAGGGACCGTAATCGAAGGTCTCGCAAGCCAGTCCCATGTTGTCGGTGTTCATCACCCCGTGGATGAAGCCCACGCGCATCCAGTGAACGATGAGTGCGATCTGCCCGCGCATCATGCTGCGCAGTAGCTCCAGAGCGGGGTTCTCAGCGTCCGCCGCTTCGGGATGATGGCGTTGGATGGTATGGTCCATCAGCGCGCGAAGCTCTTCCACACTGCGGAACTGACGCGCATACTCGAAGGTGCCAACGCGGATGTGGCTGGCGGCGATACGGGTGAGCACCGCGCCCTGCTCGGGCCTTTCGCGCATCACCGGTTGTCCGCTAAGTACCACGGCCAAACTGCGGCTGGTGGGGACGCCCAGATGGTGCATCGCCTCGCTCATCAGGTACTCGCGCAGCATGGCCCGCAGCGTGGCACGGCCATCGCCCCGCCGCGAATAGGGCGTGGTGCCAGACCCTTTCAGCTGGATGTCGTAGCGCTTGCCATCGGGAGTGATCTGTTCTCCGAGTAGCACCGCGCGTCCATCGCCCAGCATAGTGAAGTGCCCGAACTGATGCCCGGCGTATGCCTGTGCAATGGGTTCGGCGCCTGCGGGCAATTCGTTTCCGGCTAGTATCCGCGCCATCGCTTCGGGTTCCACACCTTCGGTATGCAGGCCTAGCTGCTGTGCCAGTTCGCTGTTGAAGAGCACCATGCGCGGTTCCTTCACAGGCGTAGGGTCCACGCGACTGAACAACCCTTCGGGAAGCCGTGCGTAGCTATTGTCGAAACGAAAGCCGGGATCAGTGTGCGCGGTAGGCATGCTGCACGAGTTGGTCCAACTCCACATAGCGCAGCGCCTCCTCGACACAGGCCTCCAGCACCACCGGTGGTGCCATATCCTGCTCCAGCGCCTCCTTCCAACGCAGAGCACAGAGGCACCAGCGGTCGCCGGGCTTCAGTCCCGGGAATCCGTATTCGGGGCGTGGGGTGCTCAGGTCGTTACCGCGCGAGGCAGTGAAGGCCAAGAATTCAGCCGACATGATCGCACACACCACGTGCCGGCCGCGGTCCTGTTCATCGGTACGGCACAGCCCGTCGCGGTAGAACCCGGTGATCGGGTCCATGCAGCAAGGCTCGAGTGGCTGACCGAAGACGTTGTGGTGGGGCATGGTGCTGGCTTACGCAGCGAATTAACGCACCACCAGTCGCTGTTGTGCTACGGACGTTCCATCGCGGAGCAGCCTTACCAGATATGAGCCGCTCGTGGGCAGGCTCAGTACCGTGCGTTCATCTCGCACATCGCTGCGCAGTACCTCTCGGCCAAGGGCGTCATGCACCACCAACTGCACTGCACCCTGCTGTCTGGTGATCTCTACTTGCACTTGGGCTCCGGCAGGCACCGGGTTGGGGCTCAAGCTGATGATGGAGCTATCGTCCCATTCAGAAATGCCGGTGCTCAGGGCGCATTGTGGCACGGAAGGACTTTGCCAGGAAATGTCGTTGTCCTCGTAGCAGCGCAGGCCTTGGAAGATCTCAGCATCGCATACGCCTATCTGGAAGTCGAACAGGTACTTCAGGTTGCCGATGCGTTCGATGAAGGTGCAGTGGGGCCAGCAGTAGGGTGATAGTGCGCCGTTGGATGCGTACGAGAGGTCCAAGGAGCGCAGTGGGGTGCCATCCACCACGATGGTCGCTGTATCGAGCACGGTCCAGGTGATCGTGTCGCGCACTCCACCATTGGAATGCTGGAGTTCGGTCGTCCACGCATCCCCCGGCATGGCGTTCATGCACATCAACAGCATGAAGCGGTCATCGTACTGGTCGTAGATCCAGAGCGAATCCCCATCGTAGTGGATGAAGTCGTAGAATGGATAGCATGCATAGTAGCCGCTGGTGGCCTCCAGCTTGGCGCAGTTGCGGCCTTGGATAAGGGTATCACCGGTGATGGTGATCATCGCCAAGTTGGTGTCCGGACTGGCCACTTGCCCCTGCTTGTAAGTCCATGTGGCCCCGATGGGTGCCCAGTTTTGGGCTTGGGCCAGGATCGGTAGGATCAAGGCAAGAAGTAGAGCATGTCGCATGGCTATATGATGTTGGTCTTATCGGAAGACAAGGTAGTGCAGCCGTCCGCTGCCCGGAGGCTAAGGCACCCGCACCACCACATTCCCGATCTTCTCGCCTGTCTCCACAAAGCGTGTCGCGTCCACCAATTCACCGAAACCCACCACGCGGTCGATCAACGGGCGCAAGGTGCCCGCTTCGGCCATGCTACGGAAATGCTCCACATCGGCGCGGCTGATGCTGGGCAAAGGGAAGCGTACACGTGGCCCCTTGCGCAAGCCGCCGATCAGCGCCAGGAAAATATTCTCGCCACGCGGACCGAGCTCGGTACTGATGTAGCAGCCATCCGTGGCGATCAGGTGCTTGCAGAAGGTGAAGCGGCTCTTGCCCACCGCATCGAACACCAGATCGAAGGGACCGGGCAGGTCGAGAAAATTCGTGGTGATGCGATCGATCACGTGATGTGCACCGAGGGCCTTGACGCGTTCCACATGGGGCGTGGCACATACCGCCGTCACCTCTGCGCCCAGCGATACGGCCAGCTGCACCGCGCCCGAGCCGATGGCGCCGGTAGCACCGATCACGAGCACGCGGCTGCCCTTACCGATGTGCGCGGCCTTCAAGTTGCCCCAGGCGTAGTGGATGCCTTCGGTTAGCGCTACGGCATCGGTATAGCTCCAGTCCTTGGGCAAGAGTGCCACACCACCATCGGCTGAGGTGATCATGTATTCCGCATATGCCCCGAACCGCTGGTCGTCGTAGCCGAACACCTGGTCACCGATCTTGAAGCGAGCCACCTGCGCACCCACAGCCACCACTTCACCCGCGAATTCGCAACCGAGCACCGGTCGCTTCGGCTTGAAGATCCCGCTGAACAAGCGGCTCACCACATACTCCGCCGAGCGGAAGCCGCAGTCGGTACGGTTCACCGTGGTGGCATGCACGCGCAGTAGAATGTCGTTCGGGCCGGGTGTAGGTACGGGCAATTCCTCGCGTTGCAGCACATCCGGAGGGCCATAGCGGTGGTGGGTCCAAGCCTTCATACGGATTGGGAGGGAACTGCTCGGCATGGTGTAAAGTTCCAACAAGGCGAGTGCTGGTCGGCTGCCGTTCATGGATCGGCGGGGTCGTTCATCCCCCGATTCGTTCGGTATGCTGCCGATCCTCATCTTTAGCCTTTCCAAAACCCATGATGGCCACTCTTCCGTCGTTGAAGCTTCGTTCAATGTGATGTTGTCGCTGCTGTTCAACGTGCTCTGGCATCTTCTTTCGGCACGACGGCCAAGATCTCCCACGTGCGTGCTATTCGGTCTGATGGTCTCCTTGGTAAAGGATAGCTGCGGAGCCCCGGTTGCACATGTTGCACGCGTTATTGTATCGCACCCAAGCGGCCAAGCCCCGTTCCGCCCCACCTTTACGCCCCGCTCAAGGCTAACAGACCCTTATGAACGTACTTTCCAAGCGCACCGTGCAACTCGCGGCGCTACTCCTGCTCACCGCCACCGCCCACGCCCAATTGGAGGTAAGCTGGGCATACACCATGGAGGGTGTCTTTCCGCCGTGGGCCGAATTCCAGAAGGATGGAGGCAACTCCTCGGTGGACCAATGGGGCAACCTGGCCGTGTGCGGCTATGGCTTCGATGATGTGACGATGAACGGCACTGGTGCGCCAGTGCTCGTGACGAACAACAACGGTGGCGGAGACGGATTCGTGGGGCGCTACCGCAGCGATGGCACAGCAAGCTGGGGCTTCTGGTTCGGCAGCCCCGTGCTGGATGCCGCTACTGCTGTTACCATGGACAACGAAGGCAACGTATACCTGAGCATGTTCTTCGAGGGCGCCTTCGACATGGATCCCGGACCGGGCATTGCGAACATTGCACTAGCCGATGGCAACCGCGATCTACTGATCATCAAGTTCGACAGTACGGGTCAGTACCTGCACGCCATTCCACTGGTGGCCGGCTTCAACACATCAGCGGGGCAGATCAGCCGCATGGGTTTCGATGCACAGAACAACCTCTACATCGCAGGGATCTTTCAAGGCCAGTTGGATGTGGACCCCAGCGCAGCACAAGCACTGCTCACCGGCAACGGCAACAACAACTGCGCGTTCGTAGCGAAGTACAATGCGCAAGGGCAGTTGTTGGATCAACTCGCGCTGCCTTCCGTTCAGAACCGCTCCGAACTCTTCGACCTTGTGGTGGAGGCCGACGGTTCCTTCTTCATCGCTGGTCTGTTCGTTTCGCAATTGGACCTTGATCGTGGCCCTGGTACGCTGCTGATCACCTCTTCCGGAGGGAATGGTTTCACGGCGAAGTACAACGCCGATTTCAGTCCGCAGTGGGGTGTGGCCATAGATGGTAGCCAAGGAAGCTTTGCCTTCGCGGCATGCCCCGGTTTGGATGGCGGCTATATGCTGAACGGGCAGTTCAGTGGCTTGCTTACTGTTCCCTTGGCCGATGGAAGTTCACTGCAGTTGGATGGTGGCTTCAACAATGACTACAGCACCTTCATGGCAGCGCTGAATGCAAATGGCGAGTATCTCTGGTTCACGCAATTCGAGGTGGGCCAACGTGGCGATTTCCAGAACTTGGCGGCGAAGGATGACAGCACGTTCTACGGCGGTTTTCATTGGT
>JBBEDG010000093.1:0-6427 GCA_040881405.1 Flavobacteriales bacterium
CCCCTTCCGGTTTGACCGGCCCCTTGGCTCTCTGTGCGGGCGAGAATGCCACCTTCAGCCTTGATGCCGTTGCGGGTGAAACGTACGCTTGGGAGCTTCCTGCAGCGTGGAGCGGCGACGTGAGCGGCGATTCGATCAATGTGGTGGTGGCCGCGCCAGGTGGTACGCTCACGGTGGTCGGCACCAATAGCTGTGGCGCTGGGACTGCTGCTTCCATCGAAGTAGTTACAGCTCCGCTCCCGGAAGTGCTCTTGAACGAATTCGCGCTCTTGTGCGTGTACAACGCCCCCTTCACCTTGACAGGAGGTACTCCGGCGGGTGGAAACTACACCTTCAACGGAGTGCCGATCACCTCGTTCAACCCCATCGTGGGCATTGGCTCCTATCCCATCACCTACACTGTCGTGGATACCAACGGCTGCACTGCTTCTGCTACACAGGTATTGGAAGTGGATGCCTGTGCAGGCATCGAGGAGAACTCCTTGGTCGATCTGCGGGTCCATCCCAACCCGGCGAACTCCGGGATGCTCTTTGTTGATGCCCCGGGCCCTGGTGATCTGGTCTTGTTCGATGCTGCCGGACGTGTCGCCCTTCAGGCACGGCACGATGGGGTCGGCCTATCGTCCAGCTTGTCCATAGAGAGGCTTTCTCCAGGATCCTACGTGCTTACCTACCGCTCCCTGGCGGGAGAAGTGGGCCATGCCCGTGTTATCGTTGGGCGCTGATGGAACGAACGAGCTATTGGACCCGGAACAACCGGCAGCGAACAGCATAAGTCCGCGTACATTGCATTTCCACATCCCTTTCCAGATCAAAGCCACCATCGATGAAAAAGATCACTACACTCTTCTGTTCTTCACTCTTGGCGCTTGGCGCCTTTGCCCAGGCACCAGCGAACGATGCCTGTGTTGATGCAAGTGTCTTGGCGCTGGTAGATACCGGGAACTGTGCCACAGGTGCCTTACAAGGCACTACCGTACAAGCAACCGCCGAAGGAGCTGCTCCGACGTGCGATGGATCAGGAACCATCCAGGATGTGTGGTACTCATTCAACACAGCAGGCTTCGAGGGTCCTTTCACTCTGGATGTGACGGCAGGCACCATTGAACATTGGGGCATGCAGTTGTTCCTGGGCGGTTGCAACGGTGTTCTGGTCGGTTGTTTCGCCGGCTCCCCAGCATCAACCATATTGCCGGGCTTGGTGGCCAACGGCGGCTACACCATTCGTTTCTTCACCAATACCGACCTGGGTGCCGCTGGCGATTTCAGTATTTGCCTTAGTGCGACCGAGATCCAATCGGACTGTGGTGATACGGTGTATGATGCCGGTGGACCTAGCGGGAACTACACCGGCGGTTTGTTCCCCTATCAGGAAGTTTACACCTACTGTCCTGATCTGGCCACCCAAGCCATCAACCTGTCCTTCACCCAATTCAATACGCGTGGCGAAGACCTGGTTCGCGTCTACAACGGACCGGACATCAATTCCCCATTGCTTGGCACCTTCAGCGGCAACCTGAATGCGAACCTTCCAGGCTCCTTCCAAAGCACGCACCCAACGGGCTGCATCACGCTGCGCTTCAACTACAACAGCCTCTTGGCCACCCAGGCTGGTTGGGCAGCGAACTTGACCTGCTGCGCCTTGCCGGTGGTGGTGGTAACCCCCACGTCCAACTCGCCTGTATGCCAAGGCGGCACTTTGGTACTGGATCCCGGGGCCACCTTGGGTACCACCTTCCTGTGGAGCGGTCCCAACGGGTTCACCAGCACGGAGCAGAATCCCCAGATCCCTGGATTCGACCTGGCCAACGTTGGAGCATACTCCGTTTCGGCCAGTGCAGGAGTGCCCGGTTGCTCAAGCTCTACCACCTCAACCATTGCAACGGTGACCTTGCCACCCACCAGCCTTAGCGCTTCGGCCAGCGCCACGTTGCTTTGCGGTCCAGGCAGTGTGGACCTGAACGCGTTGGCAGCTTCACAGGTGCAAGCTTTGCAGCAGGGCTTCGAGACCTTTCCGGCGGCGGGTTGGGCCACCAGCGGAACCAGTGTATCGGCAGCAACGAATACGGAATACTTTGCCGAAGGCACGCGTTCGGTAAGGCTTTCGTACGATATCGATGCGAGCGGTCAATATGGAATGACCAGTGACATCAACCTGGCATTGACCCCAAATGCGATACTGACCTTCCAGCACATCTGTGGATTGGAACAAGGCTTCGACTATGGCTTCGTGGATTATTCCTTGAACGGAGGCAGCTCTTGGACAGCCATGCCGGCCAACACCTACCAAGGAGTGAACACCTCCAACTTCACCGGTGGCAACGTGCGCTTCTCGCGCAATAGCGTGGCCGCTTGGCAGAGCCAGTTCTCCGGTTCGGGGTCCACTCCCGGAACGGCACCTGGCACAGCATTGTGGCGCTTGGAGACCTTCAACCTAGCCCAATTCGCATCGAGCACCTCGTTCCGTATCCGTTTCCGCATCACTTCCGATGCCTCCATCAATTACTACGGATGGTTGGTCGATGACGTGCGTGTGAACGGCGAGGCGATACCTACCTACACATGGTCGTCCGATCCCGTGGGCTTCACAAGCACCGCACAGAACCCAACGGGAGTGGCCATTTCGAACACGACAACATTCACCGTTACGGCTTCCACAGCAGTAGGATGTGGCCTTACGGAGACCGTGGTCGTGGAACTACTCGGCTCGGTACCATCCATCGATGGTCCTGCGCAGATCACCCGATGTGTTGGTGTGCCCTTCGATCTGACGAGCACACTTACCGGCGGCGAAGCGCCGTTCACCTACGTCTGGAGCAGCAACGGGTCCGTTGTTGGAGCAGGCCCGAACCTAGTGGGGTTGATCCTTACGAACAGCGCGACCGTGTTGCTTACAGTTACCGATGCCAGCGGGTGTCAGAACACCGCGACGGTGGAAGTGACCGTGGCACCGCCGCCCACAGTAACGCTCTCGTCATTCACCAGTGCCTGTGTGAATTGGGAACCCTTCTCCCTCACCGGTGGCCTGCCAGCTGGTGGCACCTACGTGGTGAACGGCGTTCCCACCACCACGTTCGACCCGGCCTTGGGTGTGGGTGTCTACACCGTGGTCTACCAGTTCACCGATGCCAACGGCTGTAGTGCTTCGGCGCAGCGCACCCTGCTCGTGGATGCATGCACCAGCATCGATGACCTGGATGCCATAGGCCTGAGCGTGTATCCCAACCCGGCCACGAACGTTCTCTATGTCACGGCCAACGCAGGCCGCTACGACATCGAGATCCTCGATGCCGCAGGTCGCTTGGTGCTGAGCAGTGGGCTTGATGTGAGCAACGACCGTGAGCGCGTGATCCCCTTGGATGCCTGTGTGAACGGGATGTACGCCGTGGTGATCACCACCGACGATGGCCGCCGCTACTCCAAGCGATTGGTGATCGCGAAGTAAGCTGCAATGTGGAATGGGGTGGGCGCTTATCGGCGCCTACCCCACTACCACCCGGCCGGTCTTCTTGGCCAGCTTCATCTTGATCGGCAGTATCTTGTTCTTCTCGGAAAGGATCAGCAGTTGGTCCTCATAGGCAGCGTCGGGCAACTGGCGGTCCAGATCAAGGAGCATGCGGTCCACCCGTCGCTCCTTCAGGATATCGATCGCTTCCTCCAAAGCATCGAACAGCGCTTCGCTTTCGCGCTTCACGTGGATCTTATGTCGCTCCTTCCAGTTGGGGCTTAGCACATGCCTTTCCGCCAATAGGTCTATCGCGATGCGGCGCCAAGCCTCGTTCTCGTGCGATAAGTAGTGCGAGATCTCCAGATCCTTCCCGATATTCTTGGTGTGTCTGTAGTCCAGATATATCTCGCGGAAGATGGGCTCATCGAAAAGGATATCATCCAAGGCGAGCAGCTCGAACATGAGTTCTGCCAGACTGGTCTCCTCTTCGGTGATGCTCTCGTCCTCATGCTGGACCGGGGCCATGATCCGCTCGTGGCCGTAGCTCAGAAGCAGACGCAGCATATCGCGCTCCTGTGGGGTGGTGCCCACATCCTCCACTTGGGTCTGTGGTGGAGCCACCTCCGGGGCGATCATCTCCTCCGGAACCTGCTGATCACCGCCCAGCTGCTTTCGGTACTGTTTGCGCAGCACCTTGTTCATTTCGCTCAGCAGCGCCTGCTCGTTGATATTGAGCAGGTGGCTGCATTGCTGCACGTAAAGTGAGCGCAGCACCTGATCGGGCACCAGCGCGATGCTTTCCACGATCTCGTGGATGGCGGCGGCCTTTTTCACGGGGTCGTCACCGCAATCGGCCATCAAAAGCCCTGCTTTGAAGACCAGGAAATCCTGAGCTGTACCGGTGAGGTGTTCCAGTACTTCGCTGCTGCTGTGGCTCTTCGCGAAGCTGTCCGGGTCCTCCCCTTCGGGGAAGGTGACCACCTTCACGTTCAGCCCTTCCTTCAGCACCAGGTCGATACCGCGCAAGCTGGCCTTCATGCCGGCCGCATCGCCATCGTAGAGGATCGTCACCACCGGTGAGTAGCGCTTGATCAGGCGCACCTGCTCCTCTGTGAGGCTGGTGCCGCTGCTGGCCACCACGTTGTGGATCCCCGCTTGGTGCAGGCTGATCACATCGGTGTAGCCCTCCACCAGGTAGCAGAGCTGCTGCTCGACAATGGCCTTCTTCGCATGGAAGATGCCATACAGCGAGCGGCTTTTATTGTAGAGGACGCTTTCCGGACTGTTGAAGTACTTGGGGAGCTTCTTGTCGCTCTTCAGTGTGCGTGCACCGAATGCGATGGGCTGTCCGCTAAGGCCGAAGACCGGGAAGGTGACGCGCCCTGCGAAGAAGTCCCAGGCGGTGCCGTCCTCGCGCCGTTTTATCCAGCCGGCCTTGTCCAGCATCTCCGGGTTGAAGCCGTGGGCCAAGGCCGCGACCGCGAAACCATTGCCCCGTTCGGGCACATAGCCCAGCTGGAAGGAGCGTATGGTGGCATCGCTGAAACCGCGTTCATGGAAGTAGGAAAGGCCTATACGCTTGCCCTCCTCGCTGTTCCACAGTTGGTCCACGCTCCAGTCCAAGGCCCACTGCTGCACCACTGCGATGCTTTCGCGCTCGCTCTGTTCCAGCTGCTGTTCAGCGCTCTGCTCCTCTTCAGGAAGCTCGATCTGGTAGCGCTTGGCCAACCAGCGGATGGCTTCCACATAACTGAGGTGCTCGTGCTTTTGAAGGAAGGTGATGGAGTCGCCGGCCTCACCACAACCGAAGCACTTGAAGATGCCAAGGTTGGGACTTACGTTGAAGGAAGGCGTCTTCTCGTTGTGGAAGGGGCACAATCCCAAATAGCGCGGTCCCTTGCGTTTCAGCGCCACGAATTCGCCCACCACCTCCTCCACGCGGGCGGCTTCCTTTACCTGTTGGATGGCGTGCGGGGCGATCATTGGGGCTTCACTACGCTCGCCCTGGGGCGAACGGGGGCGTGAATTTACCACTGTCGTGGCCTATCGGTCCTTCTGGTAAGAAGGCTCTGCTTTAGGTCGGTTTATGCACGATCCATGCACACGCTATCAACAGCCCGGCTGTTCATCGTTGCTCCAGAAGCGTGCCAGTGCTGTCGTGGATGGCGGTCTTGATCAGTACTCCGCTTTCGTCATAGAAGCGCCATTCACCCACCGAAAGACCGAGGTGATATTGGCCTGTGTACAAGGGCATTCCGTTCGGGTGGTACACTTCTGTGGTGCCATCCATTTCGCCGTCCACGTAGGAGCCGCGGCTGCGGATGGTCCCATCGGCGAAATAGGAGGTCCATGGACCTTGACGAACCCCGTTCCGCACTTCACCCTTCATCACCCCGCCATCGGGGATCTTGATCTCCAGCACACCATCGGTAACGGTAGCCACGGTGCTGTCCTTGGGCTCTGCCACCACTTGCGTTGCTGCCTCGTTGTTGCACGATGTGTTCCACGAAAGGATGAAGAGCAGGGGCAGCACGGTGAACAACGAGCTACGCAGTGGTCGAATGGTCTTGCCGTTCATGGGTGTCGACTTGGATGTTTCAACGCTTTCGTTCCACGGTCAAATGCACCAGTCCTTCCAAGGCTTGGCGCGCTTCGTTCTGCGGAAAAGTATGGAGCACGGCAAGGGCCTCATCACGGTAGTGGTGCATGCGTTCGCGGGCATGGTCGATGCCTCCCGCCTCCTGCACCATTTGGATCACGCGCGCCACGGCCTTGCTATCCTCGTTGTTGTTCTTCACGGTGTTCACCATCCAGCGACGATCGCTGCTGCTCACCTTCTGAAGGGCATGGATCAGCGGCAGGGTGAGTTTCTTTTCCTTTATGTCGAGCCCACTCGGTTTGCCAATGTCCTCACCGTTGCCGTAATCGAACAGGTCGTCCTTGATCTGGAAGGCGATGCCGGTGAGCTCGCCGAAACGG
>JBBEDG010000094.1:0-6418 GCA_040881405.1 Flavobacteriales bacterium
AAATCCTCCATCGTCGCTTTCTGCCCGCTGCTGATGCGGCGGTAGATGCTGAAGATGGTGCCGATGCTCACGTTCACATCGATGTTGCTGCTGCCATCCAACGGGTCCATGGCCACCACGTACTTGCCGCCGTTGTCGAAGTGAACGATGTCGTCGTTCTCCTCGCTGGCCACGGCGCATACCATGCCCTGGCTTTTTAGCAGGCGGATGAAGATGTCGTTGGCATACACATCCAGTTTCTGCTGTTGTTCGCCCTGGATGTTCTCGTTCCCGGCAGCACCGATGATGTCCTCCGCCAATCCGGCCTTGTTCACTTCGCGGTTCACCATTTTGCCAGCGAGGCGGAAGCTGGTGAGCAGCTGGCTGAGTTCACCGGTGGCATAGGTGAACTCGTTCTGGCGTTCGGAAATGAACTCGGCGAGGGTCTTAATGGTGGCCATAGTGATCAGAATATCAGGCGATCAGAAGATCAGATAATGATCGAAGGTCGGCTGGTTTGGTGCAAAGATGCAGGGTCGCGTAGCGTCGACCCACCGGGTCGACCCGTTTCTTTGCACCATGGAAGTTGTGATCCGCAAAGCCGAAGCCCGGGATGTGCCGCAAATGCTGGCCTTGGTGAAGGAGCTAGCCGCCTTCGAGAAGGAGCCTGAAGCCGTTACCGTGACCCTGGAACACATGGTCGATGCTGGCTTTGGGCCAGATCCGGTGTGGGTGGGATGGGTTGCAGAGCAGGATGACCGGATACTTGGCTTGGCCATTTGCTATGAGCGCTATAGCACATGGAAGGGGCGCCGACTGTACCTCGAGGATATCGTCGTGACAGAGCAAGCACGAGGTCAACGGATAGGAGAGCGCTTGTTTGTTGAATGTGCTCGACATGGAGCCTCCAAGAATTACTCGGGAATGCTTTGGCAAGTCCTTGATTGGAACGTGGATGCCATTCGCTTCTACAAGCGATTCGGCGCTGCCATGGACCCCCAATGGATCAACGGATCGCTCGACCTTGAACAAATGAAGAAGCTCGCGAACGCATGAAAGTCTTCAAATTCGGTGGGGCCAGCGTGAAGGATGCGGCCGGTGTGCGCAATGTGGCGCGTGTCTTGAAACACTTCGCTGGTGAGGATATCCTCATTGTGGTGAGCGCCATGGGAAAGACCACCAATGCCTTGGAATCCATTGTATGGGATTGGCGCGAAGGGAAGCAGGTGTTGGACAAGGTGGATGCCTTGCGCCAGAGCCACTTGAAGATCCTGCATGATGTGGTACCCGGCTTTGAGGAGGCTGAGGCTTGGTTGCTGGAGTACTTCAGCGAGTTGGTGGAATTGCTCGGGGGCACACCCACCGACAAACCTGATCAGGACTACGACCAGATCGTTAGCTACGGCGAACTGTGGAGTACGCAGATCGTGAGTGCGTACCTCAGTGAGGAACTCGAGGTATGCTCGTGGATGGATGCGCGTGACCTGGTGCGCACCGATGCGCTGTACCGCGGTGCCCGCGTGGATTGGGAGGCAAGCGCCGAACTCGTGAAAGAGACCTTCTCAAGCGGCGATGGTCAGGAAGAGGTACGGTTCCCGGTGATCACCCAAGGCTTCATCGGCGCCACCGAAGAAGGATTCACCACCACGCTTGGCCGCGAAGGATCCGATTTCAGCGCCGCCATATTCGCGTACTTGTTGGATGCCGAAAGTGTCACCATTTGGAAGGATGTGCCCGGTATGTTCAACGCCGATCCGAACCGCTTTCCGGATACCGAACTGCTCAGCCACATCAGCTACCGTGAGGCCATTGAGCTCAGCTATTTCGGCGCCAGCGTGATCCACCCGCGCACCTTGCAGCCCTTGCAGCAGAAGCACATCCCGCTCTACGTACGCTCCTTCATGGACCTCGATGCGCCGGGCAGCACCATCGACGATCGCAGTGAGAACGACTCGCTGATCCCGTCGTTCATCATCAAGCCGAAGCAGCTGTTGATCAGCATCACACCCCGCGATCTAAGCTTCATGGTGGAAGAGAATCTGCACCACATTTTCGGGCTGTTCGCTCGGGCCAACGTGCGCATCGATCTTATGCAGAACAGCGCCCTGGCCTTCAGCGTGGTGGTGGAGGATACGCCGCGCAGCCGGGGCTTGATAGAGGATCTTTTACAGGACTACGAAGTGCGCTACAACAGCGGCCTGGAGTTGATCACCGTGCGGCACTACGACGAGGCAACCTTGGAGCGTTTGACGGCAGGCCGCGATGTGCTCATCGAACAGCGCAGCCGGGTCACTGCACGCTTTGTGGTGAAGTGATCACTCAAGCCCTTCCAGCTCCTTCACCACCCGGTCCGGGTAGTCGCTGATGATGCCGTCCACGCCAAGTTGGAGCATGCGTTTGATGTCCTTCTTCTCGTTCACCGTCCACACGACCAGTTCGATGTCCGCCTCGCGCAGCTTTTCGAGGACTTTCTTGTCCACCAACTCGAAATAGGGGCTGTAGATCTGGGGCTTGAAGCTCAGGCGCTTCAAGTTCTTCTTAAGCCCATCGCTGTTCTCCACGAGGAAGGCCAGCACGATGTCGGGGCGTTCGGCATGCACTACTTCCAGGATGGCCGGGTCGAAGGATTGGATGATGCAGCGGCTGGTGATGCCCAGGTCGTCAACCTCCTTGATGATGCGACGCGCGTAAGCTTCAGGTTCCGGCTGATAGGTGCCATACCACTCGGGATCGCTCTTGATCTCGATGTTATAAGAGGGGTTGACCAAGCCGGCGAACAGGGCGAACTCGTCGGTTTCCTCCACTACCTGGCGCAAGGTGGGCTTGAAGGCCGACATCTGCTTTTGATCCGGGAATCGTGGGTGCTCCATGCTTCCGCAATCGTAGGCTTGGATCTGTGCGACCGTCATCCGGTACAAGTTCAGCGCACGCTCCTGGTCCAAGGCGATCGGTCGCTTTTCGGGGTCGAGACAGATCGTGGTGCTCATCCAAGGTTCGTGGGAAACGATGACCTCATTGTCGGCGCTCAGCACCACGTCCAGTTCAAGCACATCGCTGCCCAGTTCTGCGGCTTTGAGGAATCCCGGTATGGTGTTCTCGGGCAGCAGTCCGCGGCAGCCGCGGTGACCGTGGATATCGGGGTGGAGGTTCTCCATGGGTGTGCAGGCAGAAAAGGCCAGCGCCATCAAGGCGGAGGCAGCAGAGGGTCTACAAAGTGCCATTCGGAAAAGCATTGAGGATCTTCTCAGCCAGAACTTCGGCCATCTTCATCTTGCCTTCATGGGTGACCCCGGCTATATGTGGCGAAAGAAGGATGCTGGGATGATCCAGTAGCCGACGCAATGTAGCTGGGTCGATGGCCGCGTCCAAACTGCCAAGGTCGGGGCGCTCGTACTCCAAAACGTCGAGGGCGGCACCCTTCACCATACCTGCATCCGTCGCATCCAGCAGGGCTTTGGTGTCCACTACCCCTCCACGTGAGGAGTTGATGAACCAGGAAGGCCCGCCAAGTCGCTTGAAGAAGGCTTCATTCGCGTAGTGCCGGGTTTCCGCGGTGAGGGGAAGATGGAGACTGATGATATCGCAGGCAACGAGCAGTTCATCCAGATCCGCTTCCACGACACCATCTGTCGCAAAGCCCTTGCGGTATTTGTCGTGGGCGAGAACCTGTACCCCGAAGCCCTGTAGCTTTTCCGCGAAGGCGCTGCCCATGTGTCCGAAGCCGATGATGCCGACAGTGCTACCGAACAGGTCGTATCCACGGTTTTCCTCGCGCAGCCAAAGGCCCTTGTGGACTTGTTCGTTCGTCCGCGGAAGGTGTTTCAGCAGGGCCAGCGTTTGCGCCACGCACCATTCACCAACACCATCCCGGTTGCCTTCCGGGGAGTTCAGTACAAGGATGTTCCGGGCGGTGCAGTGCTCTCGATCGATGTTCTCAAGACCGGCACCCACCCGCGCTACGAAGCGCAGCTCAGGAGCCCTATCGAGGAGTTCGGCCGGAAGTTGAAGGCTACGTACCACGATGCCCTCCACGGCGCCCATGGCCTCCACCAAAGCCGCATCGGCCAAGTGGTGCAGCGCAGTGCATGTATGACCAGCTTGCTCCAGCCTTTCGGCTAGCAGTGGGTGTACACTATCTACGAATGCGATACGCACGGGGTCAACTGGCCACGGCCGGATTCATGAGAAGAGATCGTACATGAAGTGGCCTACGGTGAAATAGGTGATCAGTCCGGTTATATCGTTGAGCGTGGTCACGAAGGGACCGGTCGCCACAGCGGGATCCACTTTCAAACGCTCCAACAGCAGCGGGATCATGGTTCCGAACATGGCCGCTGTGAGTATCACGGTGAAGAGGGCGATGCTCACTGTGTAGCTCAGGGCCTGGCTCTGTTGTAACGCGAGGTTCACCAGAAAGATGAGGATCCCACAGACCAGAGCCGAAACCACCGCCACACGAAGCTCCTTCCAAAGGCGCGAAAGCAGGTTCATGCCGTCCATGGTGCCCGCGGCCAGTCCTTGTACAACAATAGCGCTGGACTGTACTCCGACATTCCCTGCCGTAGCAGCGATCAAGGGCATGAAAAAGGCCATTTTCGGGTCGATGCGCAGTTCCTCCTCGTACTGGGCGATGATCTGCGATGAAAGGATACCTCCTGCCAGTCCGATCAGCAGCCATGGCAAACGGGCACGCACTTGCACCAAAGGACTGTCCGAGGCATCCACGTCCTCGCTGATACCGCTTGCCAACTGGTAGTCCTCGGTGGCCTCTTCGGACATCACGTCCATCACATCATCGAAGGTGATACGGCCGATGAGGTGCTCGTTGACGTCCACCACGGGCAACACCACCACGTCGTAGCGTTTCATCAGTTTCACCACCTCTTCCACATCCGTATCGGCCCTCACGCTCACAACGTCATCCTCGCAGATGTGTTTGATCAAGGTGCGCGTGCTTTCCGCGGAGAATAGCAACTGTTTCAAAGGCAGCACACCGAAGAGCTTATTGTCCTTGTCCACCACGTAGATGGTGTACACATGATCAACTTCGTGTGCCTGCCTGCGCATGTCCACGATGGCACGGACCACGGTCCAGTCGGTGCGCACCTTCACGAGTTCCTTGGCCATCAGGGCACCTGCCGTGCCTTCCGGATAGCTCAGGAGTTCCTCAAGATCCTCGCGCTGCTCCTTGTCATCGAGCAGGGCGATCACCTCGCGCTGCTTCTCCTCGGGCAGCTCGGCCATCACGTCGGCGGCATCGTCCGAATCGATGTGCTCCAGTACGTCCTCTGCGATCTCGCGGCTGGTAAGGGAGCGCATGAGGTCCTCGCGCGTGTCCTCCTCCAGGTTCAAAAGCACCTCCGCCGATTCCTCGTTATCCAGCAAGCGGAACACGTAGACCGCTTCCTCTTCGTTGAGGCGATCGATCACCTGGGCGATGTCCGCCGGGTGCAACTCGCTCAACAAGGCCTGCACCGACGAATCGCGGCCATCGGCCACGTCGTTGCGGATCTGCTCCAGTAGCGGTTTGGTGATCTCGAACGACATGTATCTACACTGGTGTCCGCACCTATGCTGGAAGGCGCTGTGCGAAGCTACGAAGACCCGCTTGCGTAAGGTGTTCGGATACTGACCAACCCATCTTCTACTCGCAGCTTCCTCTGGTGTCGATCACTTCAGGCTGTCGGATCTTTCTCGGATCCGGTAAAGGGCTGAAGGCCCGATATATACCAGCCCATGGCATCGCCATGGGTTGGTGAACGCATCTCGGGGCGAGAGGGCTGAAGGCCCGATACATAATGGGTCCCAAGGCATTTCCCATCCACGTTTCGTTCATTGGGATGTGCTGCTTCTTCGCACCAATACGCATTGGGCCATGTAGGACGTGTACGGTTCGGATCTGCGCAACATCGGGATGGACGCTCACCCGTAGCTTATGGCAAGTGAAAGAAGGACTCAAGCCTTGCTGCCTAAGCGGATGCCGCCTGGGTCAACGCGATGAAATCCTGGACGCTAAGCTGTTCGGCACGCTTTCCGGCATAGGCTTCGGGTACGCGCCCGGCCAGCTCCGGCAGGGCTTTCAAAGCATTGTGAAGGGTCTTTCGCCGCTGGTTGAAGGCGGTCTTCACCACACGGAAGAAGAGTGCTTCGTCGCAGTCCAAAGCAACCACATCATTGCGCTTCATGCGGATGACAGCGCTGCGCACCTTGGGTGGTGGAATGAAGGAGCCGGGCTCCACGTTCATCACCTGGTTCACCGTGTAGTAAGCTTGTGCCAGTACACTAGTGATCCCGTAGGTCTTGCTGCCGGGTACGGCGCGGATACGATCCGCCACCTCTTTCTGGAACATGCCCACCACTTCTGTACACTGGTCCTTATTCTCCAATACTTGGAAAACGATCTGCGTGCTGATGTTGTACGGGAAATTACCGATGATGG